>DASSAT010000715.1:0-8935 GCA_035699305.1 Fimbriiglobus sp.
CTCCAGCGCGGGCAGGCCGTCGGGCTTCTCGGGCAGCACCACCACCATCGACAGATCGCCGCCCTGGTAGGGCATCTCGAGCACCTGCGTCCCGCCGACGTTGCCGTACCGGTAGGTGCCGGAGTGGTGCATCAGCGGGACCGTCACGGTCTTGCCATCGGCCAGGTGGAACGCGCCGTCCCGGGTCTGGGCCTTGTCGAACTGCTCGGCCCACCGGCCCTTGAAGTAGATGGCGTTGGTCAGCACCATCGTCGTCTGCGGCGTGACGATCCCCGGTTGGAGCAGGTCCTTGATCCTGTCCTTGGTCTGCTCCTCGACCCAGCGGTTGATGCGTGCCCGCTCGGCCTCGGGGTCCTTCTTGAAGTCCGCCTCGTGGAGGCCGGCGCCGAAGTGCTCTTTCTGGCGGGCGAGGAACTCCGCCCGCCAGGGGAAGCCCTTCTGGCCCCACAGGGCGTTGGCGACGGCCAGCTCGTAGGGCGTATCGCCCGCGGAGTAAAACCAGCCGAGGTCGCCGGCCACCAGCGTCCGGTCGTGGCCGGCCGGCAGGTGGAGGACGCTCGTCATCTGGTCGCGGGTGGTGCCGGCGGCGCCGTCGGCGGTCATCGCCAGGGCCGCGTGGACGCTGTACGGCGAGAAGAACAGGTTGCCCGGCTTGCCGCGGAGATGGCCATACAGGTCGAGGGCGAACTGGTTGCTGCCGTCGGCGATGGCTTGCATGGCGGGGGACCAGGACGGCGGCGGGGGGGGGGCGACGGTCGGGGTGGTGGCCCCGCGGCAGCCAGCGAGGGCGATCAGTGACACCGTGACGGCGGCGCGCATGGCGGTCCTCCGGGAGAGGTGAGGCGGACGCATCGTACCAAGTTTCCGACGGCCGACGACCGGGGATAGTTTACGGACCGTTACACCCCGACACACTCCGGCGGTCGTCACCCGATGATGAGCTTCACCGAGGCGGACGCCAGGACCACGCTGAGGATGCGCCGCAGCGTCGTCGAGCCGAAGACGCGGCTGCCGAGCGTCGAGCCGATCAGGCTGCCGATCAACACCACCGCCGCCCACACCGGCAGGTGAGGCGACAGGTACGGCGACTCGGTCAGCCGGCCGGCCAGCCCGGCGGCGGAGTTGACCAGGATGAACGCCGCCGACACCCCGGCCGCCGTCTTGGTCTGCGCCCACCCGGCGAACAGCAGGACTGGGGTGAGGTAGATGCCGCCGCCGACCCCGGTCAGCCCGGCGAGCAGCCCGATCCCCAGCCCGAGCGCCACCCCGGCCCAGACCGGCATCCGCCGGGGCGGGGCGGTCGCCGCGGCCAGCGGCCAGGCGAGCCGGGCCGCGGCGATTAGCAGTGCGGCCGCGAGGACCGGCCGGTACACCGCGGCGGGGAGCATCAGCTTGCCGCCGACGAACGCCATCGGGACCGACCCGACCGCCAAGATCAGGAACAGCCTGCGGTCGAAGTGCCCGGCCGATCGGAACCGGGTAGTGGCGAGCGTCGAGGCGACGAGGTTGAGGATCAGGGCGGTCGGCCGCATCTGCGCGGGGGCGAGGCCGTAGAACGCCATCGCCGCCAGGTAGCCCGAGGCGCCGGCGTGGCCGACGGAGGTGTACAGCAGCGCGGCGACGAACAGGAGCAGGGTCAGGGTGACGGCGTCGGACATCCCGGATCACTATCGGGGTCGGGCCGCGGGGTGGCCAGACCAGAGTCTTTCTCCCCTCCCCCCGCAAGGGGAGAACTCGAAGACTCGGCCCGACCTACGCAGGCTCCACCCGCAACACCTCTGCCGCCGGGATGTCCGTCAACGCCGTGTCCGCGCCGAACAGGCACCCGGCGTTCGGGCACCGCGCCCGCATCTCCGGCGGCATCCCCTCGACCGCCGTCGTCAGGACCAGCTTCACCCCGCCCTGCTCGACCAGCAGCGGGCACGTCACCCGCGGCGAGCCGGGCGTCGTCCACTCCTCGACCAACTCGCCGCTGCCGAGCCGATACCGTCCGGCCCGGCCGGCGGGGCACGGGTCCGGGTCGTAGAACGCGACGATGACGGTGCCGTCGCCGCAGTCCGCCATGCCGTCGGGGAACCCGTCCGTCGCCCGCAGGTCCACCGCGACGCCCTGGTCCTCCAGGGTGCGGAACTGCCGATCGAGCCGGTAGCGCACCACCATCCGCCGCGGGGTGTCGATGTCGTAGAGCACCAACCCGACGCCATCGCGGGCGAACACCTTGCCGTTGGAGCACGTCTGACCGCCGGCCAGCACCGTCAGGCTGCGGTCGTCGAGGGTGAACAGGTACAGGTGCGCGATCGGGTCGGCGAAGTTCACGTCCTTGGTGCCGAACACCACCGCCCGGCCGCCGGGCAGCGCCTCGCCGTCGTTGATGATCGTCCGCGGGCTGTCGTCCGGGATCGTCGCCAGTTGCTCCCAGCCGCCGGTCGGAACGTGGAACAGGCCGACCTCCTTGGTCAGCCCCAGGAACAGCGTGTCCGGCCGGTCGGTCGGCAGCAGGAACCCCGGTAGGCCGGGGACCGGGATGACCTGGTGGTCGGCCGCGTCCGGGAACCAGATGTGCAGTTCGCCGCGGGTCGCGTCGGCGGCGGTCTGGATGTTCACCCAGGCGATCGCGCGCCGACCGCCGAAGAAGACGTCCCGCGGCCCCTCGGGGAGGAACCGCTGCGGCTCGGACGACGGGGCGACGAGGACCCGGGCCTCGGTCGTGCGGACGGCGCCCATGTCGGCTCCTTCCATCCCGGGATGTAGTCGGCAGCACACGGTGGAATGGTACGGCGTCTGTATGGTAATACCAAACTGGACCGGGCGACACACGGAGGGCGCCACAATGCCGCTGCGAGGGAAAACGGCCCTGGTGACGGGGAGTAGCCAGGGGATCGGGCTGGCGGTGGCCGGGGCGATGGCCGCGGCCGGCGCCCGGGTGGTGCTGACCTCGGAGCGGCCCCCCGACGACCTCGGCGACGACGCCCGGGACGTGATCGAGCAGCCCGGCGCCAGCTACATCGGCCCGGTCGATCTGACCAGCGACGGCGAGGCCGAGAACCTCGTGGCCCGGGCCTGGGACGAACTCGGCGGCATCGACGTGCTGGTCAACAACGTCGGCACCTTCCGGGAGCCGCCCTTTCTGGGCCTGACGAAGGCGGACTTCGACGCGGTCTTCACGCTCAACGTCTGGTCGGCGGTGGCGGTGACGCAGGCGGTCGTCCGCCGGGCGGCGGCGGCCAGCCGCGGCGGGCGGATACTGTTCAGCACGTCGCTCAACGGCTCGCGGTCGGAGCCGGCCCACACCCTCTACGACGCCAGCAAGGGGGCGGTCAACGCGCTGACCCGACAACTCGCGGTTGAACTGGCCCCGCTCGGGTGGACGACCGCGGCCGTCGCCCCGGGGCTGGTCGAGACGCCGCTGACCGACTTCGGGCTGCGCTCCGACCCGGCGGCCCGGCGGGCGGTCATCGAGCAGATTCCCATTCGGAGGATCGCCACCGTGGCGGAAGTCGCCGGCTGGTACGTCTTCCTGGCGACCGACGCGGCCCGGTATGCCACGGGCATCGTCGTCCCGGTGGACGGCGGACTGGATGCGCAGCAGATGGCCCTGCGACCGATCACCGAAGGCGAGCGCGGAACCTAACCCCCCGGCCCCCTTCCCTGGGAGGGAAGAGGGAGACAGACGGCGGCCCGGCTCTTCTCCCCTCCCCGCTTCGGGGAGGGGCCGGGGGAGGGGTTCTTCATCTCCCGCCGCTTCGCCCGCAATTGCATCACCGCGTCGGCGACGAACAGCAGCACCGCCGCCCAGACGAACCCGATCGCCGCCCATCGCTCCGGCGATACGTACTCCCCGATCACCAGCACCGCCACCAGGAACTGCATGGTCGGCGACAGGAACTGCATGAAGCTGTTGGCCAGCAGCGGCATCCGCCGGATCGACAGCGTGAACATCAACAGCGGCACGACCGTGACCACCCCGCCCAGCGCCAGCAGCCCGTCGGTCCGCCAGTCGCGGCCGAACTGCCCGCCGCCGTGCGCCGCCTGCCACACCAGGAACCCCAGCGACGGCACGAACAGCAGGATCGTCTCGACCGACAGCCCGGTGAGGCTGTCCACCGCGATCTGCTTGCGGACCAGCCCGTAGAAGGCGAACGTCACCGGCACGGCGACGGCGATCCAGGTGAAGTCCCCCGCCGTCACGACCGGCACCGCGACGCCGACGGCGACCAGGGCCAGCGCCGGGTAGTGCGCCGGCCGCAGCCGCTCGCCGAGGAAGAGGGTCGCCAGGAAGGCGTTCACCAGCGGCATCATGTAGTAGCCGAGACTCGCCTCCGAGACCCGGCCGGTCACGGTCGCGTAGATGTACAAGAGCCAGTTGACCGCCAGCAGGGTGGCGCTGAGCAGGAGCGTCAGGACGAGCCGGCGGGACCGGAGGACGCGGAGCAGGTCGGCCCACCCGCCGGTGACGGCGGTCAGCCCGGCCAGCAGCACGATGGACCAGCAGATCCGGTGGGCGAGGATCTCCCCGGGCGGGACGTGCATGATCTCCCGGAAGTACAGCGGCACCAGCCCCCACCAGACGTAGGCGACCAGTCCGAACAGCACACCCGCCCGGTAACTCGCCCCGGAATACTGGCCCACCGATGCCCTCCGATAAGGCATTCACTACAAAGGCACAAAGATCACACAAAGAGACACGAAGGAAGACCGGGTCATTGCCTCTTCTTCCTTCTTCTTTGTGTTCCTTTGTGTGATCTTTGTGCCTTTGTGGTGAATGCCCTCGCAACCGACACTTAACGGTTAACCAGGTTGATTCGCCCACTCCCGCAGCCGCCGCCCGAGCAGTTGATGGAAGTGATAGACCGCCACCTCGCGCTTGACGCTGAACCGGCCCGTCGCATACGACCGGCTGTTCAGCCCGCGCTGCACCTCCTCGCAGATGCCGACATCCTCCGCCTGCACCTGGTCGGCCACCGCCAGGCTGTCGCGGATGAACCCCGCGTCAGTCCCCTCGGCAAAGTAGAAGTCGAACACCACCCGGCAGCGGTCCACCCCCAGCGGCAGCACGAGGTTGGTGTCCATCACACCCCCGTAGACGTTCAGCATGAAGTTCGGCCACACCCACCAGTACGCGGCCAGGTCGCCGGTCCGGGTCTTCCCCGTGGTCCCCTCCGCGGGCTTCAGCGGGCTGCTCTGCAAGCTCGTGTGGCCGTGGGCCGTCGTCGTGTACCCCTTGTAGTCGATCACCCCGGCCAGCCCGGGATGCACCGTGTTCACGTGGTAGCCGCCATCGAGGTAGTTATCGACGTACACCTTCCAGTTGCATGCCAGGTCGTAGGTCTTCCGCGCGGCGAACATCAATCCGTCGAACGCCTTACGGGACTCGACCCAGCCGGGTAAGGGATCGAGGAACGCCTCCACGGGTTCGCGCGGCACGTCCAGATGCACCCACACGAACGGCCCCCACTCCGCGACCGCCCCGACCGGCACCAGCCCGTTGTCCTCCTTGCGGAAGTCGCACACCCCGTCGAATTCCGGCGTCCCGCGGAGCCGACCCGTCAGGTCGTAAGTCCAGCCGTGGTAGCGGCACCGCAGCTTCGAGGCGGTGCCGCACGGCTCGTTGAGGATCGGCGCCGCCCGGTGCCGACAGACGTTGAAGAACGCCCGCAGCACTCCGTCCTCGCCGCGGATGACCAGCACCGGCTCGCCGGCGATCTCGGCGGTGAGGTATGCTCCCGGCTCGCGGACCTGCTCCGCACGGCCGACCGCCTGCCAGGAGCGGCCGAACGCGGCGTACCGCTCGGCCTCGTACACGCGCGGGTCGGTGTACCAGGTGTTCGGCACCGTCTTCGCCCGGTCCAGCGGCAGCTCGGGGTCGAAGCCGGCGAGCAGACTCTGGAGTGTACTGGTGGACATGGCGAGCCTTACTCCGCGAGGGCGAGGCAGGGAAGATAGGCACTCACCACAAAGGCACAAAGATCACACAAAGAGAAGAGAAGACCAGCCCTGCTTTCCTTTGTGTTCCCTTTGTGTGATCTTTGTGCTTTTGTGGTGAGTGCCTTCCGATCGAAGCCAACCGGCTGACCACTCTCAACCGTTCCCTCTACGTTGTACTGCGAAACCGCACTCCACACCCGGACCGTGTCATGCCGTCTCTCCCCGAAACCATCCTCCAGTTCGGCTCCGGCCGGTTCCTCCGGGCGTTCGCCGACCTGTTCGTCCACCACGGCAACGAGCAGGGCCAGGCTGTCGGCAAGATCGTCGTCGTCCAGTCCACCGGCGACGGCCGGGCCGGCGGCCTCAACGCCCAGGGCGGCCGCTACCACGTCGTCGTCCGCGGCCTGGAGAACGGTCAGGTCGTGGACCGCGTCGAGGAGTGCGCCAGCGTCAGCCGCGCCCTCCACGCCGGCAGCCAGTGGGCCGAGGTGTTGGCCATCGCCGCCTCACCGCAACTCCACACCATCCTGTCGAACACCACCGAGGCCGGCTACGCCCTCGACCCCGCGGACGCGCCGACTGCCGCGGTGCCGCCGTCGTTCCCGGCCAAGTTGCTCGCTGTCCTCAAGGCCCGCTTCGACGCCAAACAACCCGCCCCGACGATCATCCCCTGCGAACTCATTGAGGGCAACTCCCACATCCTCCGCGACGCGGTCACGAAGCTGGCGGCCGACTGGGACCACCCGGCCGCGTTCGTCCGCTGGCTGGGTAATGAGTGCGTTTGGCTGCACACCCTGGTGGACCGCATCGTCACCGGAACCCCGAAGGACCACCCGCTGCTGGCCGCCGACCCGATGGTGATCGTGGCCGAGCCGTTCGCCTTCTGGGCGCTGGAAGACCACCCGCGGTCGCGGTTCACGCTGCAACACCGGGCGATCACCCGGGCGAAGAACGTCGAGCCGTATTTCCTTCGCAAGGTGCGCATCCTGAACGCCGCCCACACCGCACTGCTCATCAAGGCGAGGCCGCGCGGGTTCGCCATCGTCCGCGACGCGGTTAACGACCCCGAGTTGGGGGCGTGGCTGGGACGACTGTTCTCCGAGGAGATCGTGCCGGCGCTGGAGGGGCGGGTCGATCAGCCGCTACGGTTCGCGGAGCAGACGATCGAGCGGTTCAAGAACCCGTTCCTGGACCACAAGTTCGCGGACATCGCGATGCACCACGAGAGCAAGATGAAGGTGCGGCTGCTGCCGACCCGCGACGAGTTCGTCGCCAGGTTCGGCAAAGCGCCGTCGTTGCTGACCGAGGTCATCGACGAAGGATTCAAGCAGTTGGCGGCGGGCTGAACGGTCGGTTCGTAGGGTGGGTCGAATCTTCGAGGCCCACCGTCTTCCGAATGGTGGGCCTCGAAGACTCGACCCACCCTACTAGACAGGGGCCTCCTCGTCGGTGTCGTCCACGCGCTCCACCTCCAGCAGGTAGAAGTACTCGGTGATCGCCAGGGTGGTGAGCGCCCCGAACGTGTGCCAGAGCCAGTGGGTGCCCATCCGCAGCGGATCGTAGGTGCCGCCGTCCACCAGCCGGCAGAACCACCCCACCGCGAAGCACGCCAACGCCGTCGCCACCCAGCCGACGTGTCGGAACCGGGTGCGGACCAGCACCACCGCCAGCGGCATGACCACGATCAACGCCAGAGACGCATACGCCAGGTTCACCGGCAGGTTCGGGCTGACGCCCTGGAGCAGGTTGAACAAGACGATGTTCAGGACGGCACCCAGGGCCAGCAGGCCGACCGCAGTGCCGGCCACCCGCCACACCCCCATCGACCGGGCGAGCCGGACCGTCAGGTACACAGCGGTCGCCAGCCCGAGGACCTGGATCGGGATCACGTCCAGGAGGAACCACGCCCGCCGGGTGCGGAAAGCGTGGTAGAGCGTCCCGCCGATGCCGCCGGCCAGGAGGATCGGCAGGCACGCGGTCAGGAACGGGTAGCGGGCGAACCGCCCCCATAGCCGCCACGCCCAGAACAGCACGATCAGGAGGAAGAACGACGCCGTCACCGCGTTGAACGGCTCGGCGATCGGCACGGCGGTCGGGTCCGGCGGCGTCTCCCGGTAACGCGGGCCGCCGTCGGGCAGTCGGTCGCCGACCTTGCCGAGAAAAAAGTGGTCCGGTTCCTGACTGGCCGTCGGTTGTTCGCCGGTCATAATGCCCCCGGGAGATGGTCCGCAATAGGTGGTTGCATCGCATTTTAAGGCGACGGGGGCCGAGAAAAGCGGACGCGGGAACCGGGGGTCTGGAAAATCTACGGGGTTCGCTTGACAGCCTCCCCGACGTTCCTATAGATGCGCCTACCTTGCGGCCGTTCGACCCGTATGGTCGGCGGCCGAACCTCCGACCGTGCCGGAGTATCGGTCCCAAAGATGGGCGGCGAATCCGCCCCGGACCGACCGACCCGAACACCGCCGTCCCGGGACCATTCCCCGCCCCGGCAGCGGCATCCTGAAACTGGAGTTTCCGCCGGCGGACGCCGATAGGTGTGGGGACTTTTGCCGCCGGCCACCCGTACCCGAGGAGCCCGTATGACCGCACGCCTGCTGACCGCCCTGCCGGGTCGGCCCGTGGCCGACGACCCCCGGCCGTGGGGCGAAGAGCCTCTCGTCCCCGGCCTGGTGATGGCCGGCGACGAGGCCGATGGGTTCGACGACGAGGACGACCTCGACGACGACGAAGACGAGGACGACCTCGACGACGATCTGGACGACGAGTTCGACGACGAGGACGACGACCTGGACGACGACCTCGACGACCTGGACGACGACGAGTTCGACGACCTGGACGACGACGACGACGACGAGGAAGAGGACGAGGGGCCCGACGACAAGTGACCCTTCCCGTCCGCCTGGAGCCAGGGGTCAGGGGTCAGGAGTCAGGGATCAGGAGTCAGCAAGCACCGGCGATCGGTTCTTCCTGACCCCTGACTCCTGATCCCTGACTCCTGACCCCTGAC
>DASSAT010000716.1:0-10842 GCA_035699305.1 Fimbriiglobus sp.
GCGTGGGCCTGCCGAACGTCCACGTCGCCGAGCCGGGGCAAACGATCAAGGTCGGGCCGGGTTAAACCTGGTGGGCCGGCCCGACCAGGGTAGCACTTCGTAACGATCTCGCCGCCGCCCGGTTAGACTGGGGCGGGTTGGCCGTCTGTCCGTCGCCCACGCAGGAGGTCCGGCATGTCCACGTTACATCGGAAGACGCTTCTGCTCACCGTGCTCGGGCTTGGGGCGCTGTGCTGGGCGGCCCTGCCCGGCGATCCCGTCCCCGCCCCGGAGGTCGCCGCCGCGCCGGTGTCCGACTATCGGGTGTCCGGCCCGTTCACCCACGACAACCTCACCGTGTTCCTACTGCACGGCCCAGACACCCTGCCGCCGCGGCCGATCCTCACCCTCGACGAGGCGCTGGCGAAGAACAGTTTCGTCGTCCACGAGACCGGCACCGTCAACACGCTTACCGTCGAGAACCTGTCGGCCGACGACGACGTGCTGATCCAACCGGGCGACATCGTCAAGGGCGGCCGGCAGGACCGGCTGATCGCCGCGGCGGTGCTGGTGCCGGCGAAGTCCGGCCAGATCGCGGTGCCGTCGTTCTGCGTCGAGGCTGGCCGCTGGACCCAGCGCGGCAACGAGGTGGTGTCCCGGTTCGCCGGGAACTCTGCGTGCATAGCCGGCAAGGACCTCAAGACCGCCGCCCTGGTGGACGGTCAGCAGGCGGCGGTGTGGGAGAGCGTGACGAAGCTCCAGGCCAAGCTGAGCGAGAACGTGGGCAAGCCGGTCGCCAACCCGCAGTCGCCGACCAGCCTACAACTGGCATTGGAAGACGCGGCCGTCGCGGACAAACTGGCGTCCTACGAGCGGGAGTTGGGTTCGGTGCTGCGGGGGAGTCGGAGGGTGGTCGGGTTCGTGATCGCGGTGAACGGGAAGGTGACGGGGGCGGAGGTGTTCGGGTCGTCGGCGGTGCTGGCGAAGGCGTGGCCGAAGGCGTTGCGGTCGGCGGCGGTCGAGGCGCTGGCCGAGCGGAGCGAAAGGCCGTTCGCGCCGTGCAAGTCGGAGGCGGTGACGGCGTTCCTGGCCGACGCCGAGAAGGGGCAGCGCGAGCAGGTCGCGGACCCCCAGACGCCGCGCGAGCTGAACCGCGTGGCTCTGTTCACTGACGGGACGAACCCGATCCCTGCTCAGAACTTGCAGACCCACGCGCTCGTAGACGTGGGTGTGCTCGTGAATCGGTCGAACCCGGTACGTCCGGCCACACCGGCGACGGTTCAGCCGGCCCCGGTGCAGGTGAACCGGCTGCAAGGTACGCGGGCGGTGCTGGTTGAGTCGCGGGGCCGGGCCAACCCCGCGATGGTGGTCCACCGCAGCTACATTGCGAAATAATCCCGGACATCCGAACCTTCGCCCAACGGTTCCGCTCAATACTCAGCCGGTATTAACGAAAGATTCGATAGGCTGCGACGTGATAACTACAAGAGTCATCATCTGTGCCGGAGGGTCGGTCCATGTTATCGCTCCTTGCCGTGCTCTGCCCGCCCCTCGCCGTCCTCGTCGTTTCCAGGCCGTCCCAGGCCGCCCTCAACGTGGGCTTGACCGCGCTGCTGTACCTCCCGGGGCTAATCCACGCGCTCGCCGTGGTAGACCGCTACCAGGTCGATCGGCGGAATGAAGCCCTCCTGAAAGCCGTGAGCCATCACTACGCCTGAGACCCCGTCGCCGGACCGAACGCCGACCCGGCCTACAAGACGCCGGCCGCCCTCAGCATCCCTTCGGCTGCCGCCCGCGCCGCTGGCCCGTCCGCGGTGTCGATGACGTGGGCCGACCGCCGCGCCGCGTCGCCGAGCGCTTCCCACTCCACGGCCAATTCCCGGTACACCGTCCAGTCCGCGTCCGACACGTCCCCCGTCCGCGCCGCGAGACGACCCTGGACCACCTCGGGTGGCACATTGCAGACCAGCAATAGGCCGGGCACGCCCAATCCTTTCGCCGCGGCGAGGAACTGATCGCGCCGCCAGTCCTCTCGGAACGTCGCATCGACGATCACCCGCTTGCCCTCGAACACCAGCGCTTCCGTCCGCCGCAGGCACTCGGCGTAGGTTCGCTCGGTCCACTCCGAGCTGTAACGCGCTTCATCGCTCACTTGCGCCGCCAACTCCTTTCGCATCACGTCCGACCGGATCACCTCGAAGCCGCCGACCCCGGCCAGACCGCGGGCCAGCGTCGATTTCCCGGTCCCCGGCAGCCCGCCGATCAGCACCAGGCACGGCCGCCTCGCCGGCTCCTCCAGTTGCCCCAGCGCCAGTAGCCAGAACGCCGCGCTGCGCCGCCGGGCGGTCGTCCGGTCGGCGGCCGGCACCTCCGGCTCGGCCGCCTTCATCCCCTGCACCTTGCCGCGGACCGCCGCCCGGTAGGCGACATAGAACGGCAGCAGTTGCCGCCCCTCGCCGTCGCCGGACGCCGTGAAGTATGCCTCCGCGAACGTCCGCGCCAGGTCCGGCCGACCTTCGGCGAGCAGGTCCATCACCAGGAACGCGGCGTCCGCCACCGGATCGGCGAAGCGGAACCGCTCACTGAACTCGACGCAGTCGATGATCGCCAGCCCGTCCGGCAACAGGTAGACGTGTTCGAGCCGCAGGTCGCCGTGCGTGTCCCGCGGCACCCCGCGGGTGGCCCGCGACTCGATCACCGGCCGCAGGCATGTTAACTCAGCCTCGGTCAGAGCCTCCAGTCGGTCGAATACGGCACGGCTGACCGTCGTCCCGACCTGTCCGCGGGACTGGGCGAAGTTCTCTCGCGCGTTGCCGGCGACGACATCGAATCGGCCGAACGCCGCAATCCGGTCGTTCGCCTCCGCGGTCCGGTGGAACTCGGCGATCCGCACCACCAGGGCTTCGACCTGCCGCGGCGACACGCCCCCGTGTCGGACGTGCCACCGCAAAGACGCCTCGTCCGGCAGCCGGGCCATCTTCACCGCCCACTCGACCGCCTCGCCCGCGCCCTCGATGCCGTCGCGCGTGACCGGGACGACGCCGCGGTAGACGCCAGGGGCCAGCCGGCGGTTGAGCCGCGTCTCCTCGTCGCAGAAGTGGCGGCGCTTCGTCAGCGTGGTGAAGTCGAGGAAGCCGAGGTCCACCGGCTTCTTCACCTTGTAGGCGAAGTCGCCAGCGAGGAAGACGACCGAGATGTGCGTTTGCCGGACTTCGACGCGATCGACCGGATGTGGGTACGCCTCCGGCCGCGACAGGAGCGCAATCAGCTCGGGGAGGTCCATGCCGGTAGTGTAGCCGACCGCACGTCGCATTCGACCCGCCGCCCTTCGTTCGACGATTGACAAACCAGGTCCAGCAACCGCAGTGATGCCAGCGTTGAATCGACCGTGTTGCGGCAGACGGTCCGCCCGGTCCGCGCCGACTCGACCCAGTCGCGGATGAGATGCACGCCGCGCTCGCCGCAGTAGCCGGGCGTCTGGTCCACCGGAAGCACGAACTTCTCGTCCGTTGCCAGGGCGTGCGGTTGCGGGCCGCGGAGGGTCAGCACGCCGCCGGTCCCGGGCACCAGCGGATCCCAGTGGACCCATCGCGCGCTGCCGTGGACCGTCCATCGCAATTCCGTTACCCAGCGCGGCAGCCAGTAGCCGCCGGTCAGCGTCGCCAGCGAGCCGCCCTCTAGCTCCAGGATCGCGGTCCCGCCGTCGTCCACGTCAACCGGCGTCGTCCCGAACCGGCCGACGCGGGCCGTCACCCCGACCACCGGCCGCTCGAACAGGAACAGCAGCAGATCGAACCAGTGGCACATCAGCCAGTTGAAGAACCCGCCGCCGCTTTGGTCCGGGTCGAACAGGTAGTGCGTCGGCCCGCGGCGGCTCACGTCGCTGGTGAACAGCCCGGCCTCGGCGCTGATGAGTTGGCCGAACCGGCCGTCGCGGACCATCTCGCGCAGCCGTTCGGCACCGGGGTCGTACCGCCACAGGTAGCCGGTCTGGAAGGCGACGCCGGCCTTGCGGACCGCCTCCGCCGCCGGGGCGAAGTCGGCCTCGGTCGCCGCCCCGGGCTTCTCGACCAGGACGTGCTTGCCGGCCCGGGCCAGCTCCGCCACCGCGTCGGGCGTCTCCCGGTTCGGCAGGCAGACGATGGCACCGTCGAAGGTGCCGCGGGCGATCAGGTCGTCCACGGAATCGAACCGCGGCAGGCGCGCGGAGCGCTCCTCCAGGCTGGTCAGCGCGCCGCCGAACCCGGGCACCAGCGCGGTCAGTTCCACGTCGCCGAGCGCCGGCAGCAGGTCCCGCCACCCGGACCCGTGCGGGTGATCGACGCCGACGAACGCGAGTCGGAACGGTGTGGTCATGAGTGTAGTCCGTTCGCTCCGCGAGCGGTCTTCGCCGTCCGCTCGCGGAGCGAGCGGACTACTCTTTCGGAATCCACTGCACCGCGTCGGCGATGACGTGACCGTCCGCCCCGGCGTTGCCGACCTCGACGGAGCCGCCCGTCCCCTTCTCGAACCGGAACGTGCCGAGCGACACCCACGCCCCGTCGATCGGACCCGGCTTGCGCTGGTTGACCTTCACCACGGTCTTACCGTCCGCGTGGGCGACCGTCACCGGGGCGTTGGTCGCCCGGTTGCCACTCGCGGAGTACGACAGCCGAACCTCGTACCGCCCCGCGGCCGGCAGGTCCGGCACGTAGCGGATTGTCTGCTTGCCGCGATCGACATTGCCGTCGTGGCGGTAGCCGGTGCCGACGTAGGGTGTCAGGGACGTGCTGACCGCCTCGAACCCCTTGCGCTGGGCCGCGTCGTCGTCCACGACCACGCCGGGCAGCTTCCTTGCGTCGATGGCCCCCGGCCGTGGCGGCGCGGAATACTCCAGCACTTGCTTGTCGGCCAGCAGCCGCTCCTTCAGCTTCGCGTAGTCCACCGCCTGCACGTCCACCTTCGCGTCGATCGCCATCACGGCGGCGGTCGCGGCGCTCTGGCCGAGGACCATGAACACCGGCTCCATTCGGATCGACCCGTAAGCGATGTGCGAACAGCTCAGGCACGCCGGCACCAGCAGGTTCGGGCACTCCCCCTTCCTCGGCACCAGCGATCGGTAGCTGATCTTGTACGGCCCGCCGGGGTTGACCTGCACGTCCCCCTCGTTCTGCACGAACCCCTCGGGGGTGACGTACCGGGTGCAGTTGTGCGAGTCCATGTTGTACGAACCCATGCCGACGGACTGCGGCGTGTCGCGCAGTCGGCGGCAGTCGTTCTCCGTGACGACGTAATCGCTGACCATCCGCCGGGCCTCGCGGATGTAGATCTGGTGCGGCCAGTGACCGTTGTCGGTGAACTCGTCCTTCGCTAGCCCCCACTTCGCCATTTCATTGCGGACCTTCTTCGGCACCTGCGGGTGGTTCGCCAGCGTCCACATCAACCCCTTCTGGTACGACTCGTGGTCCTTCAGGATCGCGTCGCGCTCCGCGTAGCTGGCGTCCGGGTACTTGTAGTTGGCGCCGATGTAGTCGGTGCTGACGGCGCAGTTATTGTTCGTGTCGGTCTTGCCGTTGGGCATCATGCTCGGGTGCAACGGCAGCCGCAGGTCGCCGGCCTCGAAGTTCCGCAGCAGCAACTCGTAGCGCCTCTCGTCGTAGTCGGCCGGCTTCGGGAACGGCACCCGGTTCGCGGGGTCGAGGCTCATACACATGCGATAGCAGTACGCCTGTACGCGGTGATCCCCTTCGCCGTCGGCCGGCAGTGGGTCGGCGGAGACGCCCGGCAACAGGCCGCTCTTGGGGTCGCCCGGCCGGACGAACGGGTCCACCTTCACGGCGAAGCGGTGGTTGTGGATGTTCCCCTTCCGCTGGACCCCGTTGAGCGTCTCGCTGTACTTCGCGTTCGGCTCCCGGCCGACGGTATAGCTCACCCCGGCCGCGGCCATCAGGTCGCCCTCGTAGGTCGCGTCGATGAACACCTGGCCGGCGAACACCTTGCCGGACTCGGTGGCGATGGAGACGATCCGCTTGCCGTCGAGCTTCACCCCCTTAGCCCGGTCAAGTCGCTCGCCGAGGACGACGGGAACTTTGTGCTCGGCGAGCATCTCGCGGAGGAGTTTCTCGGCGACGTGCGGCTCGAACGTCCACATGGCATCGTCCTTGGGGCGGTAGCTCTTGTACCGGTCCCGCTTGCCAAACGTCCATGCCTCTGGCCGGTCGTAGTGCCGCTTCACTCGCTGGTAGAACTCCCGGGCCAGCCCGCCGATGACCGCCTTGTTGCCGGAGTCGGTCATGCCCAGCCCGCCGGAGGTCAGCCCGCCTATGTGCTGTGACGGCTCGATGACAACGACGGTCTTGCCCATGCGGGCAGCCTGGACCCCGGCGGTGACGCTGGCGGAGGTGCCGCCGTAGATCACCACGTCGTAGTCCGCCGCCGGCGCGGGGACGGCGAGAGCCAGGAAGGCGAGGACGAGTAGAGTGAGTCGGCGCGGCCGCATGGAGTCTCCTCGGTGTTATGTGGTCCGGTCACTCCGTGACCGGACGTCCGCTCGCGGAGCGCGCGGACCACACTGTATCGTGCCGGGTCCGGTCGTGGTATGCTGTCGCCTTCCTATGTGAGGTCGGCCCATGCGGCAAACGGTCCCCGGTCGGGCCTGGGTGGTCACGGGCGCGGGCACGGCGGTCAACCTTTGCCTGGGTATCCTGTATGCCTGGAGCATCTGGAAGGCGAAGCTGGTCGCCCCCAAGGACCGCCAGCCCGGCGACCCGATGGCCGGCCTCAACGACGGGTGGGTCTACCTGTCCGACGCCGAGGCGACCTGGGCCTACGCCACCTGCGGACTCGTCTTCGCGTTGTTCATGATCCCCGGCGGCCGGCTCCAGGACCGCTACGGGCCGCGGATCGGGGCGACGCTCGCGGGGCTGTTCCTCGGCGGCGGGTGCGTGCTGGCCGGGCTGATGAAGAGCTACATCGGACTGGTGCTGGGGTTCGGCCTGCTCGGCGGCATCGGCATGGGGCTGGGTTACGCGGCGGCGACCCCGGCCGCGGTCCGCTGGTTCGGGCCGCACCGCCGCGGGCTGGTTGTCGGACTGGTCGTCGCCGGCTACGGCGGGGCGTCGCTGTACATCGCACCGCTCGCCAAGTTCCTGATCGAGACCAATGGGCTAACGGGCAGTTTCGTCATCCTGGGGGTGCTGTTCGCCACCCTGGTAGTCGCGGCCGGGCAACTCCTGAAGATGCCGCCGGCCGGGTACGTCCCACCCGCGGCGCCGCCGTCCGAGAGGCCGCGCCCGGTCGTCACCGCGATCGACCGGCCCGCCTCGCAGATGCTCGCCACCTGGCAGTTCTACGCCCTGGTGTTCCTGTTCATCGGGTCGGCGCAGGCGGGGCTGTTGTTGATCGCCAACGCCGCCCCGATCCTGAAGGAGACGGCCAAGGATGTCGCGTTCTTCGCCGAGAACGCCTGGCTGCTGGCCGCGTTCGGCGGACTTATGAACGCCAGCGGCCGCATCGGCACCGGACAATACTCGGACTCCGTCGGCCGGGCGAATGCCTACGCGATCAACGGGCTGGTCGCGGCCTTCTGCCTGGTCCTGACCCCGTGGGTGATCGCGTCCGGGAACGTGCTGCTCTTGTTCCTGATGGTCGGGGTGGCGTACTGGCAGTACGGCGGAACGCTGTCACTGATGCCGGCGTTCACGGCGGATTACTACGGAGCGAAGAACCTGGGTCTGAACTACGGTCTGGTCTTCCTCGGCTGGGGGATCGCGTTCCTCGTGCCGCAAGCCGGCGGATACATCCGCGATCTGACCGGCCGGCTCGACATCGCGTTCTACCTGTCCAGCTCGCTGCTGGTAGCGGCGGTGGTGGCGAGCCGGTTCCTGCGGCGGCCCGAGGCGGTATCATAGCTCCAGTCCGTGGGGGTGAACCCCACGGCTCGTCTAGTCGGAGACACCCCCATGCGATTCGCTCTGATCGCTGTCCTTGCGCTCGGCTTCGCCTCGCGGCTAACCGCGGCGCCGCCGAACGTCGTGCTCATCGTCGCCGACGACCTCGGGGTCGCGGAAGTCGGGTGCTACGGGCAGAAGCTGATCCGCACCCCGAGCGTGGACCGCATGGCCGCTGGCGGGATGCGCTTCACCCGGTTCTACACCGGCAACGCCGTCTGCGCCCCGTCCCGGTGCGTGCTGATGACCGGCAAGCACGCCGGCCACGCCACCGTCCGCAACAACCGGCAGTTCAAGAAGGGCCAGGAGGGGCAGTACCCCCTCCGTGCCGACGACGTGACCGTCGCCGAGTTGCTCAAGGCGAAGGGGTACGCCACCGCCGCGATGGGCAAGTGGGGCCTCGGCATGTTCGACACCCCCGGCAATCCGCTCAAGCACGGGTTCGACTCCTTCTTCGGGTACAATTGCCAGGCCCACGCCCACAGCCACTACCCGACGTACCTGTACCGCAACGACCAGCGGTTCGACCTGCCCGGCAACAACGGCACGACCGGCGACACCTACTCCCAGGACCTCTTCGAGGCGGAAGCCCTCAAGTTCCTCGAATCGAACAAGGCCAAGCCATTCTTCCTGTACCTGCCGTTCATCGTCCCGCACGTCGCCGTGCAGGTGCCGGCGGACTCGCTGGCCGAGTACAAGGGCAAGCTCGGCGACGACCCGGCCTACGACGGCACCATCAAGGGCCGCAAGAGTTACCTGCCGCACCCCGCCCCGCACGCCGGGTACGCGGCGATGGTCACCCGCATGGACCGCAGCGTCGGCCGCATCCTCGACAAGCTCAAGGAACTCAAGCTCGACGCGAACACGCTAGTGATCTTCACCAGCGACAACGGCCCGACGCACAACGTCGGCGGCGCCGACTCGACGTTCTTCCACTCCGCTGGCGGGTTGCGCGGTCTAAAGGGGAGCCTGTACGAAGGCGGCATCCGCAACCCGTTCGTCGCCTACTGGCCGGGCACGATCAAGCCGGGGACCACCTGCGACACGCCGTTCTACTTCCCCGACGTGCTGCCGACCCTCTGCGAACTGGCTGGGGCCGAGCCGCCCAAGGACACCGACGGCGTCAGCGTCCTGCCGACCCTCCTCGGCAAGCCGGGGCAGAAGACCCACGACTTCCTGTACTGGGAGTTCCCCGCCTACGGCGGTCAGCAGGCGGTCCGGGCCGGCGACTGGAAGGCGGTCCGGCAGAATCTCGCCATGGGGGGCATCAAGACGGAACTCTACAACCTGGCGAAAGACCCGAACGAGACGACGGACGTGGCCGCCCGGAACCCAGATGTCCTCAAGCGGCTGGAAGCGATCCTCCGCGAGCAGCACACCCCGTCGGAGGCGTTCCCACTCCAGACGGTGGACCGCCGGAAGCGGTGACGGCCGTGCGCCGGCGCGAATTTTGCATCCGCTGCCGGCCGTCCCAGGCCGCACGATTCCTATTTGCGGATTCAAGCACACGACCGGAGAGCGTTTGCGACGGACGTTAATCTTTTCTCACGCCTTGACACCCCGTACTAGGATTGGGTGCCGGAGGCGGCCGTTCCCGTGTCACTTGCCCGACGTGTGAACCCCGGATGACGGACCCGTTCCAGAACATCAGCTTCCTCGCCACGGTGATCCAGGCCGTCGGGATCGTGCTGGTGGCGGGGCTGTTGCTGCCGATGACCCGGGCGATCCCGGGTCGGTTCCTGCGCTACTGGTCGCTGGGCTGGGTGTGTCAGGCGGCCGGCCTGTTCTCGCTCTACGCCTCGGCCCGGTACCCCGAATACCGCGTCGAGTCCCTGATTGGGTACTGCCTGGCAGACTACCTGTTCGGGTTCCTGCTGTGGGCGGGGTGCTGGGACTACGCCGCCGGGGAGCGGCTGCGGGCCGGGCACCTGCTGGCGCTGGGGCCGCCGGTGATCTTCGGCGTGACCGCCCCGATCCTGCTGCGGGACGCCCTGCACCTGTTCCCGTTCCACGTGATGGTGTTCGGGGCGATGTTCCTGACGGCGCTGCTGGCCACGCGCCGCGCCCCGGTCCGCCCACACACCCCGACCATCGGGCTGTGGCTGGTGCGCGGCTCCCTGGCCGCCCTGGTCCTGCTCAACGTGCACTACGCGGCAGTCGGCGGCTACTACGTCTACTTCCACCCGGACGGATGGCCGGCCTACCTGGAGTACACGACGCTCTACGACGTGCTGCTCCAGACCGGGCTGGCGTTCGGGATGGTGGTGCTGGCGGCCGACCGGATGCGGGAGGAACTGGAGTCGCGCAACCGCCAGCTCGCGGCCGCCACCGAGGAGTTGGCCCAGGCCGCCCGGACCGACACCCAGACGGGGCTGCTCAACCGCCGAGCGTTCGACGAGCTGCTGAACGGCCCTGCCGCGCCGGCCGACGGCAGCCTGGCGGTGATCGACCTGAACGACCTCAAGCCGCTCAACGACCGGTACGGCCACCAGGCCGGCGACGCCGCCCTGCAACACCTGGCCCGGGCGCTGCGGGCGCACTTCCGGGTGACCGACCCGATGTTCCGCGTCGGCGGGGACGAGTTCGTGGTGGTCATGGTCGGGTGTGCCGAGGCCGACCTGTCCGCTCGGCTGGCCCGGATCGACGAGGCGCTGCAGGGCCAGCGGCTGCCGGGGGTGGACGGCCCGATCGACCTGGGAGTCGCCTGGGGCGTGGCGGGGTTCGCCGCCGCCGCCGGGCTGATGACGGCGTACGACGCCGCCGACAAGGCCATGTACGCCCGCAAGCGGACGATCAAGGCGCAGGCCAAGACGTCCAGCCACGAGTTCACCGTCCGGTGATGAGCCCTGGGACCGCGGCCGTCCCGGCCGCTCTTGCTTCCCGGGTCGGAGTCTTCAACGTCATCCCAGCGATCTGACCCGCGTAGCAAGAGCGG
>DASSAT010000717.1:0-17538 GCA_035699305.1 Fimbriiglobus sp.
TGCCCCAGCCCTTCGGGCTGGGTGCCGCTACCGTCCGCGACCCGGGGCGTTGCCCCGGGCTGAGGACTCCCAGCCCTACGGGCTGAAGACAGGACCGTCACATCTCGAACATTTCAATAGAGCAACCCGTCGTCCCAGGGGCTTGCGCCCCTGGCTACGCATCTGACGCCGCTCCGCGGCTCGAGAACGGCCAGGCAGATTACCACTCCTCCTCCGCGAGCACCTCGCCGCCGGCGTGGGTGGACAGCGCCCGGTACGTCGCCGGGGCGATCGACTCGCGTAGATACCGCACCGACCCGTCGCACAGCACGAAGTTGCACCCGCCCGGGTGCAGGCTGCGGAACCCACTGGCGAAGTCCCGCCCGCTTTGGTTGAACCCCGACGAGTCCGAGCCGTAGACCGTCGGCGTCCCGGGCGAGCGGTTCATCGGCTCGTCCCGCGGGTCCGGCGACAGCCCGAACTGGGCCGTCACCGCCAGCACCCCGGCGTACCACGGGTGGAAGCGGTCGGCGAACCCGGTCGCGCCCCACGACTGCTCCAGCAGCGCCGGCCGGCCGGTGAACGGGTCGGATGCCGTCTTCGTCGGGTCGGACAGGTCGCGGATCGGGAACCGGGTGCTGCCGCCGGCCGCGTCCCCTAGCGCCAGCGTGTTCGACGTGCCGTCGGTCAGCTCGGTGAGCGTCACCGTCCCCTTCACCACCCGGTCGCCGTCGCGGACGGCGACGCCGAACGGACCGCGGACGGCCGCGGGGATGCGCCCCGGCTCGATCCCCAGCCCGGCGTTGGCCCCCTTGCAGAAGGCGTAGTCCGCCCCGGCCGCGAACGGCGGCAGCGCGAAATTCCACTGCGCCGCGACCGGCGCCAGGTCGATGCCGCCGTCCGTGCGGTTGGCCGGGCAGTAGAACACCTTCACCCGGGTGCCGACCGCCGCGTAGTTGGCCGGGTCGTGCCACGGCAGGTCGATGCGGTACAGGTTCCGCAGGTTGGCCTGCTCCAGGTGCGGCAGGAGGTACGTCAGCCCGGTGGCATGGCCGTCGTCGAGCAGGTCGGTGGACCCGGACACCACCACCCCGCCGGGGAAGCGCCCGGCCGTGTCGTGGTAGTTATGCAGGGCCAGACCGATCTGCTTGAGGTTGTTGGCGCAGGCGACCCGGGCGGCGGCGCCCCGGACCTTCTGCACCGCCGGCAGCAACAGCCCGATGAGGATCGCGATGATGGCGATCACGACCAACAATTCGATCAGGGTGAAGCCCCTGGGACCGCGGCCGTCCCGGCCGCTCTTGCTACGCGGGCCGGAGCGCTTCGCTGTCGCCACAGACCCCCGACTCGTCCAGCAAGTGCGGCCGGGACGGCCGCGGTCCCAGGATAGTGGCGGCCGAAACATGGCGGCTCCTCCGGTTGAGATGATCGCGGCACTCGATTGTACCCCGCCGGGCACAACGGCACACGGGCCGCGGCGTTGGCTGCTGCTGGCGCTGCTGGCGGCGGGCTGCGGGACGGGCACGTCAGTGCCGCTGCGGGACGAAGGGAAGCCGGTCGGCGAGCTGCGGGCGATGTTGGCTGACGCGGACCCGGAGGTGCAGGCCCGCGGAGCGTTCGGGCTGAGCCGTCACGGCGCGGCCGCGGCGGAGGCGGTGCCGGAGTTGATCGCCCGGCTGAAGGGTCCGACGCCGCTGGTCCGGCAGAACGTGGCGCTGGCGCTCGGCGCGGTCGGCCCGGGGGCGAAGGCGGCGGTGCCGGCACTGACGGGGGCGCTCTCCGACCCGGAGTGGACGGTCCGCCGGCAGGCGGCGCTGGCGCTGGGGGCGATCGGCCCGGATGCGAAACCCGCACTACCAGCGCTGAGGAAGCTGGAGGGCGACCCGCACAAGGTGGTGCGGTCGGCCGCGCGGGAGGCGCGGAAGAAGATCGGCGGGTGAGAGGGCTACTTGGTCTTGCGCGGCTTCTTACCCTTGGGCTTCTCCAGCCGCTCGAACAGCTTCGCCAGTGGCAGCCGGAACCCGGGCAGCACATCGCCGCCATCGAGCGTACCGGTGTTGTCGAGGGACTTCTTCACGTCCGGCGCGGTGTGGACATCGGCCGTCCGCTTGATCGGGTCGATCACCCAGACGAGTTCGACCCCGGCCAGGAAATACTCCTTGAGCTTCCGCAGGATTTCGCCGCGGGTGTTCGACGGGCTAAGCACCTCGACCGCCAGGTCCGGGATCAGGTCGCTGATCGGTTCTGTCGGGACCGTTCGCTCCGGCCTCTTGGTCCAGGGAACGAAACACACGTCCGGCCCGCGGACAAGATCGGGCAGGATTTCGATCAGGGCGTCCGGGGCGTACAGAAAGCCGAGGTCGTGGTCGTCAAGGAACTTTCGGAATTGCCAGATAACTTCCGTGGCCAGATAGGATTCGGGCGACCCCATCGGTTTCTCCACCAGCGTGCGGTCCACCAGTTCGTACAGCTTGTCCTCCCGAGAATGGAGGCGGACCAGGTCCCGCTTGGTGGCGGTGCCGGGAAACGGGTTCAGGCGGACCCGGCCGGCCGGGATGCCGCCGAGTTTGTTCAATAATCCGGTCATGTTCTCCAGAAGTTCACCGAGGTTGTCGAACCGAGGTTCGGGTTTCGTCGCGTGGGTCATCGGGTCGCTCCGACCGAGTTCCCCTCGTCATACCCGGCACCGGCCCCGCCGATCAAGTCGAGCTACCGCTTCTTCTCCAGCCACGGCATCTCGGGCACCTTCGCCGGCGTGGCGTACACCTGCCGGATCACGTCGGCGACGCCGTTGGTGTTGCGCAGGATCGACCTGGCACTGAAGTGGATCGCCCCGGGCGCCTCGCCCTCGCGGGTGATGCGGATCTGCTCGGCGATCTCGCCGACCGTCCAGCCCTTGTGGTCGCTCGCCGCCCGGTAGGTCGCCAGCCCCGGCCACAGGTAGCGCCCCCGGGTGTTCTGCGCCGCCCACCAGTTCAACAGCTTCGGGAAGCTCTGCTGCTGTTGCCCGATCGGCCAGTACAGCTGCGGGGTGAAGTAGTCCACCCACCCCTCGTTGAGCCACAGCTTCGCGTCGGCGTAGAGCTTCGCGTACTGGTCGAACCCCGCGATCCCCGCCGGGTGGCCCGGCCGCCAGATGCCGAACGGGCTGATCCCCACCTTCACATGGGGCTTGAGCCGCTTGACCCCCTCGTACTGCTTGCGGACGAACTCGCTGACCGCGTGCCGCCGCCAGTCGTCGCGGGACAACTCGCCGCCGGCCGCCCGGTAGGCGGCCCAGGTGTCGTCGTCCGGGAACGGGATCTCGGCCCCGGCGTCATTTCGTTCCGGGTACGGGTAGAAGTAGTCGTCCATGTGGATGCCGTCGATGTCGTAGCGCTTCACCACGTCGAGCACGACCGCCAGCGAGTGCTTCTGCACCTCAGGGTTGGTCGGGTTGAGCCAGTGGTGCTTGCCGTAGGGCTTGGCCAGGTCTGGTCTCGCTTTGACCAGGTGGTTGTCGGCCGGCCGCGACCGGGCCGACGGGCTCCACGCCCGGTACGGGTTGAACCAGGCGTGCAGCTCCAGCCCGCGCTTGTGCGCCTCGGCGACGGCGAACGCCAGCGGGTCGTAGCCGGGGGACTTGCCCTGCTCGCCGGTCAGGAACTCGCTCCACGGCTCCAGGTCGGACTGGTAAAGGGCGTCGCACATCGGCCGGACCTGGAGGATCACCGCGTTGAAGTTCAGCTCCTTGAACCGGTCGAACATGGCGACCAACTCGCGCTTCTGCTCGGCGGCGGACAGCCCCCGGCGCGACGGCCAGTCGATGTTGGCGACGGTGGCGACCCAGACGCCGCGGAACTCCCGGTCGGGGATCGGGCGCGGCGCAGGGATCGGCTCGCCAGCGACGGCCGAGACGGCGGTCAGCAGAGCGGCGACGAGAGCGATGCGGGTCACGGACGGTCCTCGGACGGGGTGGGCGGACGGCCGGCTGGTAGGGTAACATTAGCACCGAAAGCACCGCGAACCAGTACGAGGTGTCGGCATGAGCACCGCCCCCCGCCCGGCCCCGCCCGGAGTCGATGACCTGGACACCTGGCCGACCGCCACTCCCCACGTCATGTACCCGGTCTCAGACGGCAAGCCCATGGCCGAGAGCACCCGCCAGTTCCAGTGGATTGTCACCATCCAGGGGAACCTGGACGTCCTCTATGGCCCCCGGGCCGATGTGTTCGTCGGCGGGGATAACTTCGTCTACCCGGTCGAGGGGCAGCCGGGGGTCAACGTCGCGCCGGACGTGTACGTGGCGTTCGGCCGGCCCAAGGGGCACCGGCCCAGCTACAAGGTGTGGGAGGAGGGCGGCACCTTCCCCCAGGTGGTGTTCGAGGTCCTGTCGCCGAACAACACCTACACCGAGATGCAGGACAAGCGCAAGTTCTACCAGAAGTACGGGGCCGAGGAGTATTACGTCTACGACCCCGAGGCGAACCGGTTCGAGGCGTGGGTCCGCCAGGGCCGCCGGCTGGTCGAGATCGTTGACCCGAACGGGCGCGTCAGCCCCCGGCTCGGCATCCGGTTCGACACGTCGGGGGCAGAGTTGGTCATCTACCGCCCGGACGGCAAGCGGTTCCTGACGTTCGTTGAACTCGGTATGTTAGCCAAACAGGAGAAGAAGAAGGCCGATCAGGAGAAGAAGCGGGCCGACAAACTCGCGGCTAGGCTCCGCGAACTCGGGGTCGATCCTGATAGTGTTTGAAAGGTTCCGATGCTCCCGGCCGAAGTCACCCGGCAGGTCCGCCGGCTGCAACTGCGCTCCCGGCGGGCGGTGCAGACCCTGCTCGGCGGCGAGTACCGGTCCGCGTTCAAGGGGGCGGGCCTCTCGTTCGAGGAGGTCCGCGACTACCAGCCCGGCGACGACGTGCGCAGCATCGACTGGAACGTCACCGCCCGGATGGGCCACCCCTACGTCAAGCGCTACGCCGAGGACCGCGAGCTGACCGTGATGCTGGCGATCGACCTGTCCGCCAGCCAGCGCTTCGGGACCAATGTGGTGCCCAAGCGGGCGGCGGCGGCGGAGCTGGCGGCGGTGCTGGCGTTCGCCGCGGTCGCCCACAACGACCGGGTCGGGCTGCTCGGGTTCACCGACGCCGTCGAGCGCTACGTCCCGCCCGGCAAGGGGCCGCGGCACGCCCTGCGCGTGCTGCGCGACGTGTTGTTCTTCGAACCGCAAGGCAAGAGGACCGACCTGGCCGCGGCCCTGGACTACCTGAACAAGGTCCACCGCCGGCGGGCGATCGTCTTCCTGTTCAGCGACTTCCTGGACGACCGGTTCGCCGACCCGTTCCGCCGGGCGGCCCGTCAGCACGACCTGATCGCGGTCCGCACCGCCGACCCGCGCGAGCACGACTGGCCGGCCGCCGGGCTGGTGCAGTTGGAGGACGCGGAGACCGGCGAGCAGGTGATCATCGACGCGGGCAGCCGGCGGTTCCGCGAGTTGTTCGCGTCGAGGGCGCAGGCCCGCCGCGACGCTTTCACGGCGCTGGCCCGGTCGTCGCAGGTGGACCTGATCGACATCGGCACCGACGGCGACCACTTCGACGCGCTGTTGCGGTTCTTCCGCCTCCGCGACCGGCGACGCCGCCACGGGTAAATCCCAAATCCCAAGCACCAAATCCCAAACGAACCCCGATGACCGACACCGTGCCGCGTCCTGTTTGGTGCCTGGTTGGGATTTGGTGCTTGGGATTTGGGATTTCCGCCGCAAGGGGGGACGTGGTCGCCGCGGTAACGGCGGAGCCGCGAACGGTTCGCCTGTCGGAGTCGGTGCGGGTGACGCTCTCGGTCGAGGGGCCGGCGCCGCTGCGGGTGGAGGTGCCGGACGAGGTGCTGGACGGGGAGTCGGCCGCGGCGTGGCGGTCGCGCCCCGCCGGCCCGGCGACGGTCACGGACATGCCCGGCGGCCGGCAGCGCTGGGTTCGGTCATACCGGCTCGACCCGTACCTATACTTGGAGGGAAAGCCGCTGCACCTCGGGTTCGCCCCGGCGCGGGCGTTCGTGGACAAGGACCCGCAGCCGAAGGAAGTGGTTTGGAAGCCGGTCGAGGTGACGGTGACGACCGAAGTGACGGCCGCGACCGAACCGCGGCCGACGACCGGGATCGAAGAACTGCCGCCGGCCGACGGCGCGGCGGACTCACTACGGGACCGGATCGCGGTGCTCGCCGCGCTCGGCGTGGCGGTCGTGCTGGTCGGGGTGGTCGGCGCGTGGCTCCTCCGCAGGCGCCGCCGGGTCCCGCCACCGTCGCCAGAGGAGTGGGCGATCGCCCGGCTGGATGAGCTGGCCCCCGGCGACCCCGCGTTCGCCGACCGGCTCAGCGATGTGCTGCGGACGTACCTGGAGCGGCGGTCGGGGCTGCCGGCCACCCGGCGGACGACGGCCGAACTCTTGACCGCGATCGGATCGGACGGCCTCCCGGTGGAACTGGTCCGCCCGGTGCTGGAGCGGTGCGACGCCGCCAAGTTCGCCGGCCTCGACCCGACCGCCGACGAATGTCGGCAACTGCTCGCCGCCGTCCGTTCGATCGTCACCCTGCCAAGCAAGCAAACGTAAGGAGCCGTCGAGCAATGTTCAAGCTGAAGCGAGCTTACGAAGAACCGGCCGCCGCGGACGGCCTGCGGGTGCTGGTGGAACGGCTGTGGCCGCGCGGCCTGACGAAGGCGCGTGCCGCCATCGACCTCTGGCTGAAGGAGATCGCCCCCAGCGCGGAGCTTCGCAAGTGGTACGGCCACGACCCGGCCAAGTGGACGGAGTTCCAGAAGCGCTACCGGGCCGAACTCCGGGAGAGCACGGAGGCCGTCAAAGAGCTGAGGCAAAAGGGCAAAGTAGGCACGGTCACGCTGGTGTACGCCGCGCGGGACGAGGAGCACAACAGCGCGCTGGTACTCAAGAAGCTGCTTGAGGGCCGCAAGAAGTAGCACGCCCGCGACGGACCCGCCGCAGTCGTAGCAGCCCGACCCCGACCGCCACGGCCGCCAGCACCCCCGCCGGCTCCGGCACCGGGGCGACCGGGACGACGTAGATACCGCTGCTGCCGTTGGTGAACCCGGCCCAGAAGGTGACGAACGCCCCGTCGAAGCTGTGCTTGCCGATCCCCAGGTCGGCGACCGTCAGGCCGTCGAACGTGTCCCCGGCGGCCACCAGCTTGGTCAGCGACCCGGTGGCGTTCGTGTAGAGGCCCGGCCCGACCCCGGACCGGCCGATGAACGCCACGTCATCCCCCGCCAGGCTCACCTGCGGGTCGAACTGGGTGAACAGAAGCGCCGGGTTGTTCGGCACCGGGGTGGAGGTGTCGGCGATCCGGGCGAGTTGGCCGCCCGGTCCGGTGGTCGCGTACACCCCCAGCGACGGGCCGGACGGGTTCGGGCTGCCGGCGAACGCCACGACCGCCCCGAAGATCGACGGGCCAGGGGCGTTGGCCGGCCCGGCGCTCGGGTCGCCGCCCAGTTGGCGGAACGGCAGGGTGCTCCCCGGGATGGTGGTGTTGGTGGTGGCGATGGTCGTCAGTGCCCCGCCAGTCCACTGGGCGGTGTACACTCCGATACCTCCCGGGTTGCCCCCGATGAAGGCCACCCTGCCGCCATAGACGTCCGGGGGGATGAAGTTGAAGAACATCCCGCCGATCCCGGGCATGGCGGTGGTGGTGTCGGCGACCCGGAGGACCGGGCCGCTGCCGGTGGACGTGTAGATCCCGCCGGCGCCCGAGTTGCCAGCGAAGAACGCGACGTACTGCACTCCCCCCCCCGTCCCAGACGCCGCCGGCATGGCGGAGAACCCCCCGAACGGGAGTCCGTTGGACGGGGAGGCGGTGGTAGTGTCGGCCACCTTGCGCATGAAGCCTATTTCGTTGGAGTACACGCCGCGGGACGGGATGTTCGGCGGCGCCCCGGGCGCCTGGCCGCCGGCGAACACCACCGTCGGACCAGCGTTAACCGGCGGCCCGAACACGCCGAAGTTCCCGCCGCCCGGGGCGGAGGTGGCGGAGTTGGCGATCAGGAGTGGGGCGCCGCCGGCCCGGATGTAGATCCCCTCCCCACCCGGGTACAACCCCCGGAACGTCACTAAGCCGTCGGCCATCGCCGGGGCGCGGTCGAAGCTGGAGAACACCCCGGTCCCCGGAGCGGGGGTGACGCCGGACAGGGCGATCCGGGTCGGCTGCGCCCGGCCGGCGGCGGGGACGATTACGACGAGGGCGGCCGCGAACCAGGCGGCCCGAGTGAGAGGGAACATGGGTCGGCTCACGGGTTCGGGGGTTGTTCCGAGTGATGGTAGGCCGACACGATAGCCAAGATGACGCGAGCGAACAAGAGAAAGACCTCTGACCGTCCCCCGATTCTCTTGCCCGCCATCAGATCTGCACGCGCTTGTTGTACACCCACCACTCCAGCACCAGCACCAAAAGCCCCGCCAGGACCGGCCACTTCCACAGGTCCACCGGCTGCTTACGCTCGCCGCCGGCCGTCACCTTCACCGCCCCCACCTGTACTTCACCCATCGGTGCGAGGTCGCTCTCCAGCGGGTCGAACAGGTTCACCGCGAACCGCCGCGACTGCGCCCCCTGGCCGCCCAGGTCGTCCCACCGCACCTGATACAGCCCGAGCTGGTCCGTCCCCGCCACCGCGAAGTCCGCCCGCGCGCCGCGCTCCAGCTTCTCCGTGCCGCCGTCCGGCTTCGTGACGCGAATCTCGGACGTGCCGCCGAGTCGGAGGTGCTTCACCTGCCCCGGCTTGAGCGCCTCCTCGGTGCCGGCGTCGCGCACGTTGCCCAGGTTCAGCACCACGTTCCGCAGGAACAGCGGGAAGCTCACCTTCAGCGGCCAGTTGGTGTTCCACTTGCCGTCGGCACCGACCAGCGGGAACGTCAACACCAGGTCCGTGAACGCGCGCCGGGGAATAGCAGCGAGCAGCACCAGGTTCTGGCTCCCCTCGATGAGCCGCTGCGTCCGCGGCGGCAACTCCGGCAGGCGGAACGCCTCGGCCACGTCCACCTCGTCCAGCGCTTGCAGGGACCGCATCACCGGATGCCGGCCCTGCCAGCCGCGGACGCTCGGCCCCTGTACCGTCTGCACCGCGTTGGGGTCGCCGGGCTTCGCCTTGTCCGCCGGCACGAACGGCGGCGGCGGATACCCCACGAACAGCGTGTTCGACGCCGGCATCGCGTCCACGGAAGACGGGCCGCAGCGGTCGAAGACGATCAGGTCGTACTTCCCCTCGCGGGCCGGGTGAAGGTAGTCCTTCGGGTCGGCGCCCGGCTGCAACACCTCCGGCGGCAGGTACGTCACCTCGGCAATCTTCTTGGTACTCGGGGCGTCGAGGAAGTCGCGCAGCCGGCGGTTCCCCGGGCCGACCACCAGCACCTTCGCCTTGCGAATGACGCCGAGCACCACCCACGCCTCGTCGTCCAGCGGCAGCGCGTCGGCGTTGCCGTCAAGCTTCAGGTGCAGCACCAGGTCCGTGTTCTCCGGCACGTCGGCGACGGTGAATGTCAGGTCCGGCCGCTCGCTTTTGGGCGGCACCGGCCGGCGGCGCTTGTCGCGGCGGAAGTCGTCGTCGTCGTAGCTGGCGACCAGCCGCGTCCCGCCCTGGAGCAACTCGACCCGCGGGCGGATTTCGACCTCGGTCCCCTTGAAGTTCTTGACCGTGGCGCGGGCGATCACGTTGGTCGGGTCTTCGGGGTCGCGCTCGGCGTCGAAGCGCAGGACGGCGACGTTGTCGGACGCGCCCTCGGACGCCGGGGCCGGCGGGACGTGGTAGGAGAGGTTCAGGTTGGCCAGGGCGAAGTCCGCCACGGGGGGGAACTTGCCATCGGAGTACAGGTGGACGTCGGCCTGCAACCCCTCGGCGGCGAAGTAGGTGCGCTCCTTCCCCGGCTCGGGGTTGGGCGGGGCGGCGGCGAGGTCGTCGGTGGTCCGCTCCGGGTTGGCGAGGCTGGCGGCGAGGCTCAACGCCTCGTCCAGTCGGGTCGTCCGCTGGGTCGGCTGGACCGCCTCGACGGCGCGGCGCAGGGCGGCGCGGTTGGCGGTGTAGCTCTGGCGGATCTCGGCCACGTCGTTGAAGACGATCACCATACCGACGTCGGCGTCGGTGGCGGCGTCGATCTCCTTGAGCGCCTCGGCCTTGGCCCACTCCAGCCGGTTCGGCGCCACGTCCGTCGCGGCCATGCTGGCCGAGTTGTCGAGCATGAGGATGTAGTGTCGGCCGCCGAACACCGCTCCGTGCAGCCGCGGGCCGAGGATGCCGTAGATCATCACCAGGGCGGCGAGCAGTTGCAGGAGCAGGAGCACGTTCCGCCGCAGCCATTGCATGAGCCGGTTGACGTGCAGGTCCTCGATGGACTTCTTCCACAGGAAGGTGGACGGCACTGGGAGCGGCTTGCGCTTGAGCCGGAGGAAGTACAAGAGCACGATCAGCGGCGGGACGCAGAACAGCACCAGCGCCGCCGGCAGCGCCAGCGCGACGCGGTGGCTGACGCCGAGCCGGGCTTCGAGCCAGGAGTTGACGTCGGCGCCGGCCCCGAACAGGTCGGCGGCGAACACCACCACCGCCGGCAGGGCGAGCAGGATCAAGAGGACGACGGCGATCGGGAACAGGGTGCGCATGGGGTTAAGCCGTGGGCGGCGCGTCCCGGTCAGTGGGTGGCCAGGGAACTTGTTTCAAGAGTGCATCGATGTCGATCCCAAGCGGCGGGACGAAGCCGTCGGGCAGCGGGGTGCCGTAGTACTTTACCCGCTCCCGCATGAGGTGGAGCAGGTGGTCCGCAGTCCAGAGCGTCTCGCCGGGGGAAACGCAGGCATCGGTGTCCGAGGCTTCGATCAGCACAGAGTCGGTGCTCTCGAAGATCGTATCCCCGGGGCGATACGGCGGTCGGGGGTGGTCGGTCACGGCTGTTCCTCGGTGAGTGGACGAACGGTGAACGGGGTTTGGGCGAGCAACTCACGATCGGCCCACAGCGAGATCTCGTACCCGCCGGGGACCGGGAATCGGCACTGTTCGATCCGCAGACTGAACCGCACCTCCGCGAGCCGGTCGGGAAAGCGGACAGGAGTCCTCGACCAATATACCTCCGCCATCGTGTCCAGACGGTTCACCCGGGCTGTCAGGATTTGATCTCCGAGTCCCCCAGCCAGGTAAGCGACGATGAAGAACGGTCGGGCTGACGTGGGAATGCCGGCCAACACCAGCGTGCGAAAGCAGCCATGAAGCGTTAAGTTTCTGGTTGTCGGGTGGACCTCAACCCGCTCGCAGAGGTAAAGCCCGCGGACGGTGGGGGCGATCGGCATGTCGGCGGGCCTCCGCTCGTGTTTACGATACCAACTCCGGTCGGACCCGTGTCATTTCACTTCAGCCACTTGTCCGCGAACGCCAGGTACGTCTTCCAGTCGGCCGGGGTCATGTCGTGCTTGCCGGGGCGGACCCAGAAGCCGAGCCGGCTGGCGATCAGCTTGTTCTCCGGTGGGTAGGCATCCGCCTCCAGCCCCTCGACGCCGAGCAGCTTGTAGACCGGAGTCGCGGCCCGCAGCACGTCGAACTGGCCCGGCGGGTTGGCCCACTGGTCCTCGGCCGCGCAGGTGAACAGCACCGGCCGCGGGGCGCACAGCGCCGCCAAACCGTTCTGGTCGAACGGCAACTTCGCGGGGTCGTCATTGAACGACTTGAAGGTGTCATTGAACCAGTGCGGGAAGCTGGTGTTGATCCGCCGGACCGTCTCGGCCTTCGGGTTGAGGCACCGGCTCGGGGCGGTGCCGCCGCAGCCGGCCTGGTTCGGGACCGCCACCGCGATCCGCTCGTCGAACGCCGCGGCCAATAGCGCCGTCTTGCCCAACCGCGAGTGGCCAACCACCGCCACCCTCTTCGGGTCGATCTCCGGGAGTGTCGTCAGGTGGTCGATCATCCGGTGCAGGCCCCACGCCCAGGCCATGATCGCGGGCGTTCCCGCCGGGGCGATGCCGCCTTTCACCTTCGGGCTGTCGGGGCGCACCTCGCCGTAGTATGCCGTGGCGACCGCGTAGCCGCGATCGGCGATCATCTCCAGCGGCCAGCCGTGCGACTTGCCGCGGCCGGCCTCGGTCGCCTTGTTCCCTTTCACGGTCGGGCTGCTGCGCATCCACTCGGTCGGCACGCGGACCTTCGGGTGGTCCGTGACCGAGTGGTTGCCGGTGAAGTTCAGCCCGACGAACACCGGTGCCGGGCCGGACCGCTGGTTAGGGATCATCAGCAGGACATGCAACGGCGGCGCCTTCTCCGACACGGTTAGCGCGATCTCGCGCAGCGTCGCCTTGCCGCCGAACGCCTGCCTGTCCTCGAAGAGCACCGTCGCCGTCACCTTCGCCGGGGCGGCGGGGTACTGGCCGTACATGTAGTGCTGGAACAGCTCCTTCAGCTCGGGTTTGCGGACCGTCTCCCACTCCTGTTTGGTCGTGACCTTCTTGCAGGCAAAGGTGGTCAGCGGGTCCGGCAGTTCGGGGTGGGCCGGCAGCTTCGCCGGCGGCGGGAAGTCGGCGGCAAGAGAGGGGAGAGCCATGAGGGTGGTTCCGAGCAGCGCGGGGAGGGTGTGGCGCATGGCGGTGCTCCGGGAGGGCAAGGGGAGTGGATTGTCGGGCGAGACGGGGTGCGAATCAAGCGCCGGGTTAGCCACGAGGCGTCAGCCGAGCGCGACGGAGGAAGGCATTCACCACAAAGGCACAAAGGTCACACAAAGGAACACAAAGAAGAAAGAAGACCAGCCTGTCTTCCTTTGTGTTTTCTTTGTGTGATCTTTGTGCCTTTGTGGTGAGTGCCTTTCTGCGGTGGCGTCACCGCGCGTACCATGCGATCAGCTTCGCCAGTTCGCCGCGGTCCGCCAGTATCCGTGTCGCCCACAGCTGCCGGCCGGAGCCGAGCAGCTTGTTGAACCCGAAGTGGTCGTCCACGATCCGCACCGCCAGGCCCACCGCCTTGTCCCGCGGCCGGTCCGCCGTCGTCAGCACCCGGCCCAGCCACAGGATCGCCGGGAACGTCAACAGCAACGAGTCCAGCCCGTCCCAGAACGTCCGATGGAAGTTGACCGCACCGCAGAACTGCAACGACTCGACCTTCACCCGGTAGTACCGCGTCAGCAGCGCGTCCGACTCCTTCGACAGCGGTCCGGCCGGCCGCTCGGCGGCGGCGAACGTCGTCGCCGGCAACAGCCCGTGCAGCTTCGGGACCGCGCCGGTCCCCCTGGCGAACCGCCACGCCGACTTGAACCGCGTGAGCCGGCCGGTCCGGGCGATCCCGGAGGTCGGGCCGTGGTCGTGGCGGCAGTACACCATCAACGCCTGCCGGAAGATCGTGCGCCCGACCCACCCCGGCGGCGGCACGTCCTCCGCCCGCGCCACCACGTCGTCGTCCAGCGCCGCCGTCACCACCTCCAGGAACTCCTTGAGCCGCGGCCCCGTCACCGTCTCGAACCGCGACCGGCGGCACAGCGACGCCAGCGCGATCACCTTCCGCAGCCGGTAGTCGATCGGCGTCCCCGGCTCGGCCAGCACGTCCCCGATCACCTTGACGAACCGCAACAGGTCCGGCCAACCCACCGCCTGCCCCGGCTTCAGCTCCGGCGGCGGGACTGTAGTCCGCTCGCTCCGCGAGCGGTCTTCGGAACCCGCTCGCGGAGCGAGCGGACTACATTCGGCGTCGGCCTCCAGCAGCCCGGCGTACTCGCGGAGGTCGGTGGCGTGGTCGGGCAGGGGGCGGCCGGCGTTGGCGGCGGCGCTGGGGCAGGCGAACCGGATGCCGACGCGCCAGTGGTCGCCGGCCGGCGCCAGCGCGAACGGGTAGATGCGGCAGGCCATCGGCTTGGCCGCGGCCCCGAACTTCGCGTGGATGCGGCACCGGCCGTCGGGGCCGTAGAAGACGCACGTCCCGTCCGCCGTGTGGTTGAGCCGGTAATCGCCGAGGTGCTTGTCCCACACCACCGGATCGACGCCGGTCATGTCGGGGTCGGCGCGCCAGTCCATCGCCGCGAGCCGGGCGCGCTCGGCGTCGCTGACCCGGACGTGGTACGTCTTGCAACAGTCCCCGCACCCGCGGCAGTCCCACCGCTGGAGCACCGGGAGCGACTTCACCGGCATCGGCATTCTTAGTTCCAGAGTTCCAAGTTCCAGAGTTCCAAGTTCGGCGATGGCAGTGCTATGAGAACTTCGGGCCGTCCATGCCGGATTGATCGAGGTAGCGGATGAAGCCGCGAATCAGTCGGGTGGTGTCGAGTGCCAAGCCGGTCAACCGGTTGAACGTCGGCTCATCGATGTGTCCCGCATCCAGGGCAACGTAGAGCTGGGATCGGACCTCACCCGCAGACCCTTTGGCGACGTATAGGAATTGACGGAGTTCCGAGTTGCCGTCCCGCTCGTAACCCTCGGCGATGTTCGACATCACCGAGACGGCCGCTCGTCGAATTTGGTCCCGGAGGCCGAAGTCCCGGGCGAATTCCCCTACGCGAGTGATTGTGTACACCTCTCGGCTAAGTTCCCTTGCCTTTTTCCAAGCATCGATGTCCTCGAAACGAGTAATTCTGGACACGGTATGACCTCTGAGAGATGGGACCTTGGAACTTGGAACTCTGGAACTTGGAACTCCTCACTTCGGCCCGATCTGGAACGAGCCGAAGAACCGCTCGACGTATTTGGCGTCGTCGGTGACGAACGCCCCCTCGACGCACAGGCAGAACGCCCGGTCCCCGGCCCGGTACACCCGGACGATCCGGTTGGTGGCGCCGTCCGGCAGCGCGACAACGTACTCCCGGCCGGGGCGGGCCTGGGTGCCGACCTCCCGCTCGCGGGCGACCTCCCCACCGCAGCCCCGGCAGACCGCCTCCCGCGCCCGGGTGAACCAGACCTCGTCGGCCAACTCCGGCCCGGCCACCGTCGCCGACGGGGTGCCGTGCCCGACCTCGTAGGCCACGTCCAGCGCCGCCTGCGCGCCCTTGTCCCGGGCGGTCCGGTACGCCCTCAGCCCCCAGCCCGGCATCAGTCCGTCCCCCGCGGCCTCCGCCCACTTGCCTGGCAGGTTCACCCGGTACGCCCGCGGCTCGTGCGGCGGCGTGAACTCCTTCCACTTCAGGTCGCCGGGGCCAACGTGCCGGCGGATGGACTCGGCCCACTCCTTCTTGAGGAAGTACAGCGACCCGCCGGTGAAGTACCCGACCATCACCAGGGCGATCGTCGCCTTGACCCGAGTCGCCAGCGTCCACCCGTGGGCGTAGGCGACCCCGAACCCCAGCCCGCACAGCCCAGCCGCCAGCGCCACCGGGGCGGCGAACGAGAAGATCGGCTCGATGCCCGTCAGCGCCGGGCCGACCAGCCACAGTAGCGGGATGCCCAGCGGCAACAGCGCCAGCCCGACCAGGCCCGTCGCCGGACCGTGGTGCGCGTGCCCGTCGAGACCGAGAGCCGCGGAATCGTCCTCCGGGGGCGCGACCGCCGGCACGGCGGGCCGCGCCCGGCGGGCGACCGTCGGCCCTCCTCTCCCTCCCCCCTTGGGGGAGAGGGATGTGGTGGGGGTTGAGAGTTCGCCGTCCGGGGTGGCGGGGAACGGTCGGCCGCAGTGCGGGCAGGCGACCAGCCGCCCGAGGGCGTCGGCCCCGACCCGGGACAGGTTCCGGCAACTCGGGCAGCGGACGGCGTGACTCATCGGCTCGCGGACCAGGAGGGCGGGTACCCCTGAATCATACTCGATCCGGGCCGGGCCGGTCTTGCCTTGTAGTCCGGGAGTGTAGCAGGCACACTCCGTGTGCCGTTCTTGCGGCGACGGCACACGGAGTGTGCCTACTACATTGGGCGCCGGTGGGTCGGCGCTCGAAGACTCGCTTGACCCACCCGACAGGAATCAGAAGTCGCTGTAGTAGAACCCCGGGTCGTAGTAGCCGCCGAAGTCGGAATACCCGACGTCGGAGTACCCGTAATCGACCGTGTACCCGGACGGGTCGTAGTACCCCGAATCGACGTAGCCGCCGCCGTAATACCCCGGGTCCACCGAGACCGGCATGCCGTAGCCGGCCCCGAACGGGTCGGAGTAGTAGCCCGCCGCGATCGGCGCCGCGGCCGAGTACGGGATGCCGTAGGGCGCGTACAGCCCCGGGGCGTCGTAGAACCCCAGCCCGAACCCGAACCCGTACCCCAGCCCCAGCCCGTACCCGGGGAACGCCCACCACGGGTAGTAGCTGAACCCCGACACCGGCACGATCACCACCCCCGGCTGCGTCGGCGGCGGAGGCAGCGGCGGCTGCACCGCCTGCTTGAACCCCTCCAGCGCCGCATACGAGGCGTCGATCGTCTGCTGTGGGGTAGACGGGATCGCCAGCCGCTGCGGCGAGCCGGTCACGAACGCGCCCATCTTCTGGTCGGTCGGGAACCCGAACAGCGCCGTCGCCGCCGTCGCGGACGTGCCGGGGTAGACGTTGATTTGCGCCGCCCCGGTCGGGCCGGGTGCGGTGACGACGTCGCCGACGCCGTCGCCGGTCAGGTCGGCGACGCCGACCCGCACCCCGCCGCGGAACTCGGTCGAGTAGGCGAAGTATGTCGAGAGCCGGCTGCCGTCCGCGGCGAACACGCCGACCTGCGGCCCGCCGCCGGCCCCGGCCCCGACCACGATCTCCGCCTTGCCGTCGCCGGTCAGGTCGCCGGCGGCCACGTACAGCCCGCTGGTGAAGGTCGGGTCCAGAGCGAAGAACCCGGTGACCGCCCGGGCGTCGTTGCGGCTGTGCAGCCGGAAGGCACGCACGTCCGGCCCGCCGCCGAACCCGGGGCCGGTGACGATCTCCGCCTTGCCGTCGCCGTCCAGGTCGCCGCCCGCGACCCGCACCCCGCCGCGGACCGCCGCGTCGTAGGCGAAGAACGCCCCCTTCTCGCCGCCGGTCGCCCCGTCGAAGACCATGACCTGCGGCCCGCCGCCGCCGCCGGCCCCGGTAATCACCTCGTCGCGGCCGTCGCCGTTGACGTCCGCGACCGCCACGTTCACGCCGCCGGTGAACGACGGCGCATAGGCAAAGTAGGTGCTCACCACCGCCCCGGTCTGGCCGTCGTACACCTTGACCACCGGCCCGCCGCTTGGCCCCGCGGCCACGACCAGGTCGCGGTGGCCGTCGCCGGTCACGTCGCCGACGGCGACCCGGACGCCGCCGAAGAAGTTCGGGTCGAACGCGAGGAACTGGCTCTCGACGGCCTGGGTGGTCGGGTCAATCAGCCGGACCAGCGGCGGGGAGAGGGCGTCGGCGCCGACGACCAGCTGGGCGTCGGTCAGGAACGCCGGAACGTCGCGGCTCTCTAATTGTTCGAGACGAAGGGCGCGGGCCATGGCAGCGGCTCCCAGGTGCAGTGCAAGGTGCGCGGGGAGTGTGTTCAGGATAACACCGGAACACATCGTCCCAAATAGATGAAGGCGAGAATGTGGCGGAACTTGCGCCGGTCCTGGGACCGCGGCCGTCCCGGCCGCTCTTGGTCCCACGATCAGGAGCCTCTCGGGTAAACAGGATAGCCCACCGTCGGGTGTAACAAGAGCGGCCGGGACG
>DASSAT010000718.1:0-4042 GCA_035699305.1 Fimbriiglobus sp.
CGGCCGTCCCGGCCGCTCTTGCTACCCGAGTCGGGGGCCTCCGGCGACACGGAAAGTGCCCCGACCGGTGGAGCAAGAGCGGCCGGGACGGCCGCGGTCCCAGGGGCGATCCGACTTACAGGTGTCCTAGCCCCGGCGCCACCGCGTTGGTCAGGTGCTGGACGATCCCCGCCACCGCCCCCTGCCGCTTGTTCCCCTTGGCCCGGACCACCCGGCAGTCGGCCCACGACGGCGGCAGCGCCCGACCCCGGGCCTCCTCGACGATGTGGTCGAACAGCCCCGGGTCCGCCTCGAACAGCAGGCTGTGCACGAACACCGTGGACGGGTTGAACAGGTTCACCACCGCCGCCACCGCGATCCCGACGTACTGGGCCGTCACCTGAAGCTCCTGCGCGACCAGTTCCCGGTCCGACCGGGCCAGTTCGACCACGTCCTCGACGGTCAGCTCCCGGCCCAGCCGCCGCGACACCCGCCAGGCCAGGGCCGAGTCACTGGCCACCGTCTCCAGGCAGCCGGTGTTGCCGCACCCGCACGCCCGGCCGCCGTCGGCCACCGCGGTGACGTGCCCGATCTCCCCGGCCATCCCGCCGTGCCCGGCCAAAAGCCGCCCGCCGCTCATCACCCCCAGCCCGACCCCGGTGCTCACGTCGAGCATGGCGAAGTCGTCCAGCCCGACCGCCAGCCCGTGGTGCCGCTCGGCCAGGCACAGGGCGTGCGACTCCTGGAGGGGCACCGCCGTCAGCCCGAGCCGTTCGCCCAGGTCCGCCGCCGGGGTATGGCCGTTGGTCGCCGGCACGTTCGGCGACAGCACGCCGCGGCCCGTGCGGGCGTCCGTCAGCCCGGGGAAGCTGACCCCGATGCCCAGCGTCGTCACCCCCGGCTTCGCCATCAGCTTCTTGCACCGGTTGACGAGGGCGGCCAGCAGGGCGGCATAGGTGGGCGGCGACGGCACCGCCGGGTCGGGGTCGGCGTGGATCACGCCATCAAGTCCGGCGGAGACGACCTCGCAGTGCGTGGCGTCGATCACCACACCGAGCACCTGCACCCGCTCCGAGGCCAGCCGCAGTTTCGGGGCCGGCCGGCCGCGGGACGGCCCGGCCGCCGACTCCTCCAGCAGCCCCGCCGCCAGCAGCGCCGCCACCGCCTTCGAGACGGTCGGCGCGCTCAGCCCACTGCGGCGAACCACCTCCGCCCGCGACAGCGGCCCGTGCCCCTGAATGACCCGGAGGACTTCGCGCTCATTCAGCCGACCGACCTGGCTCGGCCGCAGCGTGGCGATGCGGGAGTGCATGGCTCTCACGGTAACGGGAGAAGCAAATCGGGTAAAGATGGTTTCTAAGTTATCTTAACAAAATACCTCCCTGCCTTCCTCTCTATCACTCTCGCCCTCTCGTTCCCAAGCTCCGCCCTCTCGTTCCCAAGCTCTGCTTGGGAACGCAGGTCGCCAAGCTCCGCTTGGCGGGTTGGGCGGGGAGAGGTGCTCGCGGTCGCGCAGGAACTTGTTGCCCGCCATCACCCGCGAAGCGGAGCTTCGCGAACGGCGTTCCCGAGCAGAGCTCGGGAACGAGGAGGGACGATGTGGCGAGTCGGAGTCATCCCGCCGGCCGTCGGTTGCCGATCTCAGAGGAGCGGACCGGACCGCGCGGCCGGCGGGGGCCGGCTTACTTCGACGGGAGGAACCCCACTCATGCGGATCACCACGCGGACCCTGGCCGGGCTGACCCTGCTGGCGGGTCTGGCAAGCAATCAGGCCGTCGCCCAGGTCAAGACCGAGGACGTGCTCGCCCGCAAGCCGGTGCAGCCGAGTGTCAGCATCACCACGCCGACCGGCGCCGACCTGGCCGGGTGCAAGGCCGAGCCGGTCACCTGGCCCAAGCAGGGCAACAACCCCGCCCCGACCGGCGTCGTCGTCAAGGACGCCCAGGGCCGACTGGTCCGCCAGTTCATCGACACCACCGGCTCGAAAGACCCGGCCAAGGCCAACATCTGGTCGTACTACCTCAACGGCGTCGAGTCCTACCGCGAGGTGGATGGCAACGGCAACGGCAAGCCGGACCAGTACCGTTGGCTCGGCGCCAACGGCGGCAAGTGGGGCATCGACATCAACGAGGACGGCCAGGTCGATACCTGGCACATGATCTCCCCGGAGGAGCTCAGCCAGGAACTCTTCGAGGCGATCCTGACGAAGAACGCCAAGAAGGTCGAGGCGCTCTTGCCCAGTGACCAGGACCTCAAGTCGATCGGCCTGCCGGACTCCGAGATCGCCAAGGTCCGCCAGAAGTCGGCCGGGGCGGTCAAGCGGATGACGGAGACCGCCGAGGCGCTGCAACTGACCGACAAGGCCCGGTGGGTCCACCTGGAACTGGAGGTGCCGCAGGTCACGCCGGCCGACGCCTTCGGCGGGCGCGATGATGTGGTCAAGCACCGCAGCGCGTCGGTGCTGGTGGACAAGGGGGACGGCAAGTCGGCGGTGGTGTTCCAGACCGGCGAGCTGATGCTGATCGGCCGGTCGTGGAAGCTGGTCGAGGGGCCGACCGCCGGGGCCGCTCCGCCGCCGGTCGCCGCTGAAGCCGGCGCCCCCGGCGAGGTGACGATCCCGCAAGGCGCGGCCGACGTCCTCGCCGAGATCAACAAGCTGCCCCAGCCGACGAACCCGGCCGAGATGGCCAAGTACCAACTCCGCCGCGCCGCCTTGCTGGAGAAGATCGTCGGCATGACCCAGGGCGCCCAGCAGGAGCCGTGGCTCAAGCAGGTGATTGACGCCTACACCTCCGCTGCCGAGAGCGGCGAGGCCGCGGCGATGGCCCGACTCAAGGAGTGGCACGACCAGATCGACAAGACTGCCCCGAAGTCCGCCGCCGCCGCCTACGCCGCCTTTCGGCTGGCCGCCGCCGAGCACGCCGCCCGGCTCGCCAAGGCGGACAAACAAGAGGAGATGCTCAAGGTCCAGTCGTGGTGGCGCGACCAGCTCGAAGCGTTCGTCGCCAAGTACCCCGCTGGCGAGGACGCTCCGGAGGCGATGAACCGGCTGGCGGTCGCGTTCGAGTACGTCAAGGACGGCGAGGCGAAGGCCAAGGAGTGGTACGAGCGGCTGGCCAAGGACCACCCGTCCCACCCCTATGGCGTCAAGGCCAAGGGCGCGGTCAAGCGGCTCACCTGCGAGGGGCAGCCGTTCGTCCTGACCGGCCGCACGCTCGACGGCGGCAAGGATTTCAGCGTCGCCCAGCTCGCCGGCAAGGCGGTCATCGTCTACTACTGGGCCAGCTGGGGCCGGGACGCCGTCAACGAGCTCAAGGCGCTGGGCGAGCTGGTCAAGACCTACGGCCCGAAGGGGCTGGAACTGGTGACGATCAGCCTGGACGACGACCCTGCGAAGGCGGTGCAGGCGCTCAACGCCGCCCAGGTGCCGGGGACGCACCTGCACCTGCCGGGCGGGCTTGACCGGTCGCCGCTGGCAGCGGCCTACGGCATCCAGATGGTGCCGCACGTCTTCCTGGTCGGCAAGGACGGCAAGGTGGTGGACAACAACGCCCAGACCGGTCCGACCTTCAAGGACGCGGTCGAGAAGCTGGTGAAGTAAGCAGAGGATTGCCACAAAAAGGCACGAAAAGACACAAAAAGTAAGGCCAAGCCCTATCTTGCTTTTTGTGTCTTTTCGTGCCTTTTTGTGGCTATCTGTCTTGGTATTGGGTCGGGTCCGGCACACCCGCCTCAGCGAACCCCTTCTTGCGCAGCAAGCACGAGTCGCACCGGCCACACGCCCGACCCTGCGCGTCCGGGTCATAGCAGCTGAGCGTCTTCGCGTAGTCCACGCCGAGTCGCATTCCTTCGCGGATGATCTCAGCCTTGGTCAGCTTCAACAGCGGCGCGTGGACGCGGAACCGCCCGGCCCCCTCGACGCCGGCCTTCGTGGCGAGGTTGGCGAGGTGCTCGAACGCCGCCAGGAACTCCGGTCGGCAGTCGGGGTATCCGCTGTAGTCGAGCACGTTGGCCCCGATGAACAGGTCGAACGCCCCGACCGTCTCGGCGTACCCGAGCGCGA
>DASSAT010000719.1:0-9517 GCA_035699305.1 Fimbriiglobus sp.
GGACCGCTCGCGGAGCGAGCGGACTACATTCCCGTCGCCATTCCGGTACGGTTCACGCTTGATTCGTTTTCGATCCGCAATTCCAACTCGCGCGCCCCCGTAACCGCGACCGCCGCGACGGACCCCGCCTGCGGCACCCAGCCCGCCACCGACCAGCCCGCGGCCGTCTCCGGCGGGCCGACCACGCGCGGCGGCCGACGGGGGTCCACGTCCACCACGCACCGGCCCAGGTCGCGCGTGCCGCAGCCGATCCCCTTCAGCACCGCCTCCTTGCACGTCCACCCGCGGAAGAACCCCGCCGGCCGTAGCTCCGCGGGAAGCCCCCGGTACTGCTCCGCCTCACCAGCCGTGAAGAACCGCTCGACCAGGGCGTCCGCGTTCGCCACCTCCCGGACCGCCTCGATGTCCACCCCGACCGGCCGGCCGGCGACCGCGATCACGACCAGCCCGCCGGTGTGGCTGATGTTGAACTCGACTCCGCCGGTCGTGAGGACCGGCTTGCCGTCCGGCGCGACCCCGACTGGTACGGCCGCGGCGGGGCAGCCGAGGTAGCGCCCGAGCAGGACACGCAACAGCCCCCGGGCGCGGACGAACCGGTCCCGGACGCGCAGGTGCTTGAACCGCTCGCCCCGCGCCCGCTCCTCCGGCGCGAGGACCGCCTCCAACTCCGCCATCGCCACCGGCGGCGCGTCCAGGCTCGCCTGCCAGACTTCGACCGTCTGCGCGGCGAGCGTCAGCCGGTCGGCGTGCGTCGGGAACGGGCGGACGGGGACGCGCATCGGGAGATCGGTTGGGGTTGTCGGCCGAGTCGGGCGACGGTACACCCCGCCGCCATGTTGCCGATCTTAGCCGCCTTCTTGCTCGGGACCACGCCGCCGGCCGGTCCGCTGACTGTGGCCGCGCCGACCGCCGACCGCGGCGAGGTCCGCACCGGCCCGCCGCTCGTCCAGGAGTTCGAGCTGACCCACCGCGGCCCCGGCACCCTGACCGTCTCTGGCGTCGAGACCGGCTGCGGCTGCTTGAAGCCGACGCTGACGCGCGAAGTCCTCCGGCCCGGGGAGACCGCGCGGCTCACCCTCACCGTCAACACACTGACGCAGCCGCCCGGCCCGAACGTCTGGAAGACGGTCGTGCGTTACCGTGTCGCCGACCCCGCCCCGCCGTCGGTCCGGCCGGACTTCGAGCTAGAACTGAGGGTGTCAGCACGACTCGTTCAGGCAGTGTCCGTCACCCCGCCGATGTTGGCCGTCTCCACGTCCACCACGACGACGCAGACGGTCATCGTCACCGACCGCCGGCCGACGCCGCTGACCGTCCGGGCGGCAACGACCACCAGCCCCCACCTGACCGCGACCGTCCGCCCGGCGACCGACGCCACGCCGCGGACCCAGTCGGTGGACGTGACCGTGACCGACGGCTACCCGCCCGGCCAGGCGGACGAGACGCTGGTACTGCTGACGACGGACCCGACCTGCCCAGAGTTGCGGGTGCCGATCCGGGTGACGAAGCGGAAACCCGGCTCCGTCTCCATGACGCCGGCCGTGGCCGCGGTCCGGTTCGCCCGCGGACGGGAAGAGGCATCGACGCTGGTGCAACTCCGCCGACCGGGCGGCGGCGAGCTACGGGTCGAGCAGGTCGAGTCGGACCACCCGGCGGTCCGGGCGAAGTGGCCCACGGCGGCCGGCCCGGTGGCGACGGTGCGGGTGGTAGTGGACCGGGAGAAGGCGGGCCGCGGCGGCCGGGCCGAGGTCCGGGTGCTGCTGGCCGACCCGGCCGGCGAGTCGGTGGTGCTGCCTGTGACGTGGGCGGTGCCGGACTGAGCCGCTGAGCGATCCCCCAATTTCGTGACCGCGGGGCCGTCGAAGTTCGGAAGGCGTTCACCACAAAGGCACAAAGGTCACACAAAGGAAACACAAAGGAAGTCCGAGCCGTTCTTCTTTGTGTCGTCTTTGTGTGACCTTTGTGCCTTTGTGGTGAACGCCTCGGGTGGGGCAGACTGAGCCGCGGTTGACCACCGGGGCCGCGCGACCTAGCCTGGAGTGGCCGGCCGGGGGCCGGCGGGAGGTTGATGTTCGTCGTGGGTGCCGAACACACGTCCGATCCCGAAGCCCGACTGTCTCGGGCGACCGCTCAACGGCTCAGCCATTACCTCCGCTGTGTCGGGTCGGTGGCCCGCAACGGCGGGACGGTCTCCAGCGTGGACCTGGCGCGGTCGGTCGGGGTCAGCGCCGCGCAGGTGCGGCGAGACCTGGCCGCCCTCGGGCACCTCGGCCAGCGCGGGGTCGGCTACGACGCGGCCGGACTGGCGGCGGCGATCCGCCGGACGCTCGGCATCGACCGGCCGTGGCGGGCGGTGCTGGTCGGGGTCGGCAACCTGGCCCGCGCCCTGCTCCGCTACCGCGGGTTCCGCGACCAGGGGTTCCTGATCGTCGGCCTGTTCGACAACGACCCGGCGAAGGTCGGGCAGGTGGTCGAGGGGCTGACGGTGGAGCCGACAGCGGCGATCCCGACTCGCGTGCCCATGTTGCGGGCAGAGCTGGGGGTGCTGACGGTCCCGTCCGAGCCGGCGCAGGCGGTGGCGGACGCGCTGACCGCGGCGGGGGTGCGGGGGCTGCTGAACTTCGCCCCGGTCTTCCTGCGGACGCCGCCGGCGGTCCGGGTGGTGACGGTGGACTTGGCGATCCAGTTGGAGCAACTCGCCTTCCAGGTGCAGCTGCCAGACGGGACCGCGGAAGGGGTTGAGCGGACTCGGCCTGGCCGCTAACATACCGGCGACCATACCCGGTAGTGTAACGGTAGCACAGCAGATTTTGGTTCTGCTTGTTCAGGTTCGAATCCTGACCGGGTAACTGAGTGCCATCCGATGCGGGCCGGTGCGAGAAAGCGCCGGCCCCTGTCATTTCAAGGACTTGCGGCGGATGCTCGGACGGTCCGCCGATGATGCCAAAGGTGTACTTCGGTGCAGATTGATGCGGTTCGGCGCGACGCGGGCGTACCAAATCGGGTACGCCCGGCGGTACGCCCAAACGGACACCGGGGTCCGCTTTCGCCCCGTTCGCCCCCTCCGTCCCGGTGAGGCGAAGGGGGACTTCCGCCGCGTCGGCCGTGGCGTCCGGCGGGGGCGGCACGAGGTTCGGGAGCTTGTCCACGGCCCCGGCCAGGTCGTACAGTCGGCGGTGCGAGTAGCGGGCGGTGAGCAGCGGCGTGGAGTGCCCGGCGAGTTCCTGCGCGGTTCGCAGGTCCACGCCATGACGGCCCAACATGGTCAGGTAGGTGTGCCGCAGCGCGTGAAAGTCGGCGTACTCGGGCCCGTCCGGTCCTTCGACGGCGTAGGCGATGCCCACGGCTTCCAGGTCGCGGCGGAGCATCTCCGCGCCGGCGCAGCTACTCGCCCACGTCCCGCCCCAGACCGGCGCGCCGGCGGGCCTCCCGTCGAGGTACGGGCGGAGTTCGGCAGCCACGTCGGCGGGGAGCGGTTGCACCTTCAGCCGGCGCGACTTGTTGAAGCGGGCCGGGAGCGTCACGGTGGGCGCGTCGAGGTCGAAGTCGGCCGGCGACAGGTTCGCCAGGGCGGAGGCGCGGAACCCGGTCCCGGCGGCCACGAGGTAGAGCAGGAACCGATCTTGTCCCGTCAACCCCCGGAACGTGCGGGAGCTGGTCCGTGTGGCGGTGAGGAGCGCCCGGAGTTCGTCCGCGGTCAACTCCCGCCGCGCCCGCCGCACGTCCACGGCCGCGTTCAAGAGAGTCAGGGATTCGAGCGGGTCGGAACCGATCCGCTTGAGTCGCACGAGCCAGCGCGTGAACCCGCGGACCGCGACGGTGTAACGGTTCGCGGTGGTCGGCCCGGCCCCCTTCGCCCTCCGATCCGCAATCGCCTGAACCGTCGCACGCGGCAGACGGCGCGCCGGGCCGGTCCCGACGGTCGGCAGTCGATGCCGGGCCACAGACCGACGAACCGCGTCCACGTTCATGCCCAGCAGTTCCGCCGCGACGGACGAGGCGAAGGCGTCGCCGGGCGGGAGTGCCGCGACGCGCCCCGTCCGGCGCAGACCGGCCAGCCAGGCGGAAACCTTGGCGGCGTCCAGGTCGGACGGGAAGACGAACCCGCACCCGGAGAAGATCGCGGACACCTTGGCCACCGTCCCCCGGTTGTGGGCGGCAACGTTCCCCTTCGCTTCCAGGTACGCGGCGTAGTCCTTCAGGTGGTCGGCAAGCGGCCGGCGGGCGTGCTCCTCCGCCGGGTCGATGAGGCCGACGCGGACCCGCGACGCCCGGCGCTCGGTTTCGGCGGCGAGTTGCTCCGTCGCCTTCAGGTCGGTGAACCCCTTCCGGCGGCGGACGATGCCGGTGCCGTCGCGGGACTTGAAGTACCAACACTTCGACGGGCGGAGGTACTTCGTCCCGTCCTTCGTGAGCCGGCAGAGGATCGGCCGGCCGCGGTCCTTCAGGCGAACGTGCGGCCGGCCCTCGTGGTCGATGATGGCGGCGTCGGGCGGGAGCGGGCGGGTGCTGAAGAGCTTGAACGGCTTCGGCATGGCGGGCCTCGGTGAGAAGATCGAACCCGGCCGCCGCTTCTCACGACGGCGGCCGGGCCGACCAAAGGCGAGTCAACTATACCCGGCGGCCGGTCGGCGCGCCACGTCGGTACGGTCGTTCCGTCGCGCATTCCGTCGCGCATTCTGAATCATCGTGTGCGCCGCGATGCGCACGAGCGGCGTCGGCGCACTGGTCCCATTCTGGGATAGGGGAACCGTAGTACCCCGGTTGCGTGCAGGTTTTTGCCCCATGCAGGGGGAACTACGGTTCCCCATGAGCGCCGACCGGATGAACGGTGTGGACGGACGGCCCGACGTTCAGCCGGCCCCGGTGGACAAGGCGAACCATCCCCTTCGCCGTGAGGCTTCGCAGGGCGAGTTTCACGGATCGAACCGACAGCCCGGCCCGGCGGGCGATGTCCGCTTGCGCGGTGCGGGCGGTGCCGGTCCCTTTGGTGTCGCGGAACAGGATCAGCCAGACTTTCGTTTCGGCCCCGGTCAGGTCCGCCAGGCCCATGTCCACGAACGCATTGAGGGCCGCGAAGCGAGCCGAGCGCGTGCGGCGCTTCGGCTTGGCGGCTTCACGGCGGGCGGCGTCCGCGGCGCGGGCGGCGGCGGTCGCGGCCAACTCGTCATCGTCGGCGCGGAGCACGGCATCGGGCGGCAGCTTCCCGCCGTATTGCTCGTTCAGTTCCTTCATCGTCAGTTGTGGCACGTCAGTCCCCCTTCGCCTTGTCGCCCCTCGTGGGGGCCGGCGTCGCGGCGTCGAACCCGTCCAGGCCGGCCGGCGCGGGCGCGAACGTCTGGGTGGTCGGGTCGAACGCGGTCACGAGGTCGGCCGCGGCCCCGTAGCGGTTCTTCTCGCAAGTGAGGGTGATTGTCCCGCCGTCGCCCGGCGTAAACAGGTAAGCGGAGTCACACCCGTACTCCAGCTCCGACGATCCGCGGAAGCTCGCCAGGTTCAGCCCGCGATAGGTCGAACCCGACCGGCTCCGTTGCCGGGCCACGGCCGACGCGACCAGCACGGCCGCGCCGGCGTCGCAGAACCGGCGGAGAACCGTCGCGGCCGTCTCCAGCTGTTCGCGCTTGTCACCCTTGCCGTCGCCCACGGTGAAGCGCTGGATGTAGTCGAGGACCAGCACGTCCGCCCCGAACGCGGTGCCGGCGGCGGCGACGTGCTCCAGGGCGACGGGGGCATTCAGGAAAGCCACGCGCCCGGCGACGGGGGCGAGCGCGTCCACGGCGGCCCGCACCCGGCCCAGCTGGTCGGCCGTCAGCGTCCGGTCGGCAATCGCGGTCAACGGTACACCCGACAGGCGCGACGCGACGCGCTCCACGAGCAACGCCGGCGTCATCTCCACGTTCGCCAGCAGCAGCCGCGCCGACTCGTTCCGACGAAGCAGGTCGATGCCGGCTTGTACCAGCGCGGCCGTCTTGCCCGACCCCGGCGCGCCGCCGAACAGGATCAGCCGGCCGGGCCGCACGTCCAGCCCGGCGAAGGGATCGGGTAGGGCGTACCGGACGGGCGGCTCGCCGCGCTCCACGTCGGCCAGCCACGCGCCGAACAGCTCCGCCCCGGTGGCGAACGTCGGCGTCATCGCGGCCCCCCTTCCGGCGGGACGAAGTTGCACCATACGGATTCGGTCATCCGGCGCTTGGAATTGCCCCCAGCGGCGTTGTTCGGCAACTCGAAGTCATGCCGAACCCATCCCGATAGTTCGCGCTCGTACAGGTCGCTCGGATACCCGGAAAGCATCACGCGCCCGGCGCGGTCGCGGATGGTGGCGAGCAGTTCCCGATGATCGCCGGCCGACATCTCGCAGCGGTACACGGTTGCGGCCGCGCGGGTGTCGGGAAGGTAAGGCGGATCGAGGTAGAACAGCGTCGCCGGGCCGTCCTCTTGCCGAATCACGCCGAGGGCGTCGCGGTTCAGAATGACGACGCGCCGCAGCCGAGCATGGACGGCAGGCAACCCATCGACGGCCGACAGCCAGGCGGACGCCTGTTCGTTCATGCCGCGCCGAACCCGACGGCGCGACAGCGGCGCGAACGTGTCCATCCGGCCGGCCAATGACTGCCGGCAGCGCACGAAGAACGCCACGGCCGCAACAACGGGGTCGGTGTCATCCAGCCGCCCGCCCGCGTCGCGCCATTCCGTCTCGGAGAACGGGGCGGCATCGACCATGCGGCTGAACTGGTCGAACTGGTCGGCGTCCTGAAGCACGCGCCAGAAGTTAGTCAGGGCGCGGTCGCGGTCGTTCACCACTTCCGAAACCCCGCCCGGGTTCTTCGCCAGCAACACGGACAGCCCGCCCGCGAACGGTTCGACGTAGTGTTTGTGCGGCGGCATCAGCGCAACGATGCGGCGGGCCAGATAGTGCTTTCCGCCATGCCACTTCAAAGGCGGAGTCAGCGCGGGAATCATGCCGGCCCCCCTTCGCCTGGTCCGGGAGCGCTCGCTCCGAAGGGGAAGTCCAGCGCGCCGGGCGGGAGCGGGTCGGCCTCGTGCCGGATCGCCCAGCGCTCAAAGGCGTCCGGGTCGGCGGCGGGGTCGGGTCGCGGGTCGGCGGACGCGCCGCGTTGCCGGCGGGCGTGGTCGATGCCGCACTGAATCTGCCGGCCCACGTCCGTCGGCGACAGCCCCACGTCGCGCCCCGGCTCGGTCAGGATCGCGGAGCAAAGCGAAGGGGGCGCTCCCTGTTCACTGAGCCAGGCGGCGCAGCGGAACAAAGTCGCGTGGCGTTCACCTTCCGGGACGCCGAACCGGATCAGGTCGAGGAAGTACCGGGGCGCTCTCGTGCCGGCGGTGCCGCTGTCGCGGCGGACAGCGGCGCGGGCCTCGGTGGCGCGGGCGGTCAGGCGCTCCGCCTCGTGCCAGTCGGTCACGAGCTGCGCCGGCACGGTGCGGACGGCCGGGAGACCGTCCCCGGCGGGGTGGGCGGCGTGCTTACGGATGCCGTCAATGTCGAGGCGGAACAGCGCGTCCGCGTCAATGCGGCGTTTGAAAAGTTTCGTGCGCGGGTGCTGGGTGTTCGGCAGGCGGATGATGTGGTTCACGTCGTATATCGCAGTGTCGATCTTCACGCCGGCGCGGCCGGCGAGCGCTTCGGCGAGCGTCCGGGCGGTGTGCTGAAACCCGACGGCCGGCGGCGGATCGTGGGCGAGTTCAAGAAGGACGTGAAACCCCTTGCTCCCGGAGAAGTAGATCGGCAAGTCCCCTTCGGCCTCGGGGTAGCGCCGGTGAATGAGCGTCACGAGCTTCCGGGCGTCGGCCAGCGCGTCGGCCAAGTCGGCGCGGTCGATGTCCAGTACGAGCCAGCGCGCCCGACACGGCCCGGCGAACCCGGCGACGCTGTTCCGGTTCGCGGCGTAGTGGACTTGCAGGTCCGCCCCGAAGGCGAAGTGCGACAGGTACGCTTCGCGCTCGTCGTCAATCGCGCCGTCGGCGTAAGCGGTCAGCAGGTCAGCGTGACGCACGAGGGCGCGGGGGGAGGTCGGCGCGCCCAGCACGAACGCGCCGACGTTGAAGGCGTCGGCCGTCATCGCGGCCCCCCTTCGCCTTCTTGGGGGAGCAGGAACGCGGCGGCCGGCGATTCGTCGACGCGCAACAGGTCGATGCGCTTGATGTCGTTGCGTTCAACCCCATCGTCGCCGCGCTGCAGCGCGACTACGAGCCGCACGAAGTATTCCCGGCCGGCGTCGGGGAACGGGGAGAGCAGCTGCGCGGAGCTGGTCAGCCCGAACGGGGCCAGGTCGCGCTTGGCGTATGGCAGTGCCCGCGATGAGAACGTCCAGGTCCGAATGACCGTCTGCCCGGCGTGCGGTCCCTCGGTGACTTCAAACCGGACGCGGTACGCATCCACCCCGGTCCGCGTGTTGCAATACTCGCCTCGCAGCACGCGGGCGGAGTAGATGCCCGGCGGGATCGGCACGTACTCCGGCGCGGGCGCGGTGCTGTCGAAGGCGCCGATGCCGGCGGAGGGCGTGCCGTTGGCGCTAGGAATGGCGTTCGAGTAGTCCATGATGATGCTCGGATCAATGGCGACGCACGGCCCCCGGCGACGCGCCGGGGTGGCGCGGGCCGCGGGGGTCGATCAGTCGGTGGTGCAGAGTGCGGCCAGGCGGACGGTTGCGGCGCTGGCGTCGGCCAGTCGCCAGACGGACAGGGGGCGGGCGTGCGCGGCGGGCCGGGTCGAATTCTGGAAGCCGGCGCGGCGGAGAATCCCGGCGTCGGCCAGGTCGCGGAAGACAACCCCGACCAACTTCGGCGAGATGTCGGCGGGGATCGTCACAACGGCGCGAACGTCGTCGGCGCAGACTTCGCCCCGGTCGAGGGCGACGCGGAGCGCGACGGCGGTACAGGCGCGAATCAGGTCAGCGCGACGAATGCGGAGCAGTGACAGCGCGGCGTCGCGGCGGGCTTCGCCTTCGCTGCCGTTGGGTGATAGACTGGTCATAGCTTTTACCGTCGCAACGGGTCGGGGATGCTTGCCGGCACCCGGCCCGTTGCCCTTTCGTGTCAGTGTCAGCGGGATGTCACTTCCGGGCGGCGATCCGCGCCGCCCACGTCGCACGGTCGGGCGCGCCGGCGGCGAGCCAGTCGCGGATTTCACTCACGCGCCAGACCACGCGGCCGCCGATGCGCACCGGCGCGGGCAACTTGCCGGCGGCGTCGTGCGTCCGCACGGTGCGGAGTCCGCACCCCAGCAGCACGGCCAGGCGGCGCGCATCGACCACGAGGGGCGCGCCGGCGAGGTCGGCGGGCGGGTCGGCGACGGGGAGACGCAGGGGGAGTACGTCAGGCACGGCCCACCCCCTGCCGGTCGGCCGGCGGTAGGGGCAGCGTGTCGGCGGTGGCGAGGGGCAGGTGCAGCCGCAGCGCCAGCCGGAGCAGGCGGCGCAGCAGCCGCGCCCGCTCATCAGCCGCGTCGATGGCGGCGCGGATGTGGTCCAGGTCGGGCAGATAGATCGGCGGGTCGGGC
>DASSAT010000720.1:0-16357 GCA_035699305.1 Fimbriiglobus sp.
CGGCGGGGCGACGCCGGACACCGTGACGGCGTGGCCCTCCGTGGTGCCGTCTACCGCAAGTCCGGTGTCCGTCGGCCCCGATCCGGTCAGCGGCTCGGTCGGCAGCATCGCGCCGCCGACGGCCGGGGGCATTGCCCCGCCGCTGCTGAGGAGGATGGTCGCGCCGGCCGCGGCCTCGTCGTCCTCGGCCAGCAGCAGCAGGCTGTTGCCCGGCGTGGAGTCGTCGTCGCGCTGGTCCGCCCGCGTCACCTCCGCGCGGTTGGTCACTTCCGCGCACGTCTCGACGTTGACCGGCATGGGGGCGATGAAGTCCTTGAGTTCGGAGGTGAACGCGTCGGACGACCGGCTCTTGACGAACGCGCTGCCGAAGTGCAGGCACTCGTCGGGCGGGAACAGCCCCGTGTCGGTCAGGTTGATGGCCGCCTCCCCGAACGTCAGCTTGTCGTTGACCGCCCCGATCGCCACCCCCGAACTCAGGGCGGTCGGCTGGCCCCACTCGCCGGTGGCCAGCCACTTCCGCAGCCCCAACTCGACGACGTTCCCGCCGCTGGCGAAGTCGAAGGTGATGAGCAGGTCGCCGGGGGTGCGGACCGGCGTCTCCCCGTTGGCGCTGACCTGGGTGGACTGGTTGAACTCGAAGTCGATGTTAGCGGTGCCCAGCGTGTTAGCTCGCTCCCACGCCAGGTACAGGAACACCTTCCCGCTGACCACCTCCTGGGAGAAGAGGAACCGCGTCAGGTCGCTCTTGTTCTTGGGGATCGATCCGTCCACCACGACCGGGACCGCGGTGTCCTCCTTCGCCCCCTTGCCGAACGCGTCGTCCTTCTGGCGGTTCGGAATGTCCTGTTGGACCTGGTAGGCGACGTTCGCCCAGTCGAGCTGACCGCCGTGGTCGGCCGTCAGGTTGCCGTCGATCTCGAACAGGCTCCCGTAGAGCGTCCCGGAACCCTCGACACCCTCGAGCACGGGCGGGGCCGCCGGCGTGGCGACGACCGTCAGCGCCGCGCTCGCACCGCCGACCAGCGTGCCCACGTCCCAGATTCCGCTGACGACACTGAACGACCCCTGCGACGGGGTCGCCGAGACGAACACCAGGTCGGCGGGCAGGTGGTCCGTGACCTGCACCCCGGTGGCCGTGCTGAAGCCCGAGGCGTTGCTGACCGTGATGAGGTAGGTGATGGGGTCGCCGGCCGCGTAATGCTCCTGGGGCGAAACGACCACCTTGGTCAGGGACAGGTCGATCGGCTTGACGCCAGCGTCGAGGGTGGTGTCGTCCTGGCCGGAGACCAGGGTGATCGGGACCGTCGCGCCCGTGGCCGGGTCGGCGTCGCTGTCCATCGCGTCATCGGACCCCTTGTCGCGGGCGGTAATCACCTGGCCGGCCAGCGGCGTGAACGTCGCGGTGTAGCTGCCCGGGGCGAGGTCGGTGAACTGGTAGAAGCCCGTGGCGTCGGTGTAAGCCGTCCGGGTGACTTCCACGCCCGCCCCGGTCCACCCGTGCAGAGTTACCTTCACACCCTGGATGCCGGCTTCGCCAGCGTCGATGTCCTGGATGCCGTTGACGTTGGTGCCGACCCCCGGCCCGGACAGGATGCCGGTGCTGTTGGCGCTGGTCCCCGCCGCGGAGGCGTCCAGCCACGCGAAGTTGCCGACGGCCGCCGGCCGGTACAGCCCGGCGTCGCGCGTCGGGTCCGAGTCCCCGCTCTTCAACGTGACCGCGGCCGTGGCACCGGTCGCGTCCGCGTCGCTGTCCGCGGCGTCGTCGAGCAACTGATCCTGGGCCGTGAACTCGTACCCGGTCGGAGCTTCGAAGTTCACGGCGTAGGTGCCCGGGACCAGGTTGACGAACTGGTAAAGCCCGTTACCGTCGGTCGTCGTGTCCAGGGTGACGTTGGACCCGGTCCCGGACTTCCCGGTCAGCGTCACCTTCGCCCCGGCGATCCCCGCCTCGCTGGCGTCCTGGACGCCGTCGCCGTCGGCGTCCTCCCACACGAAGTCGCCGAGGCTCACCGGCCGGTACAGCCCGGCGTCCCGCGTCAGGTCCGAATCCCCGCTCTTCAGGGTCACGTCCGAGGTGCCGCCGTTGGCGTCGGCGTCGCTGTCCGCGGCGTCGTTGCCCACGTTCGGGGCCGTGAACACGTACCCGGCCGGGGCCGTGAAGCTCACCGCGTAGGTGCCCGGGACCAGGTTGGCGAACAGGTACGCCCCGCCCGGCCCGGTCGTCGTCGCCGCCAGCTCCACGCCCGCCCGGAGTAGTTTCACCGTCACCCCTTGCAGCCCCGACTCGCCGGAGTCCTGGACGCCGTTCCCGTTGAGGTCGTCCCACACGAAGTCGCCGATGCTCACCGGCCGGTACAGCCCGGCGTCGCGGGTGAGGTCCGACTGCCCGCTGGTCAGGGTGACGGCGTCCGTGGTGCCGGTCGCGGTGGCGTCGCTGTCCGCGGCGTCGTTGCCGCCCTGGTCCTTCGCGGTGAACACGTACCCGGTCGGTGCCTTGAAGCTGACCGAATAGCTGCCCGGGACGAGGTTGCCGAACTGGTAGTACCCGTCGGCGTCGGTCGTCGCGGTCGTGAGCACCGACGCCCCGGTCCCGGTCGTCCCACTCAGCGTCACCCCCACCCCGGCGATCCCCGTCTCCCCGGCGTTCCGGACGCCGTTCCCGTTGAGGTCGTCCCACACGAAGTCGCCGAGTCCGGCCAGCTTGTACAGCCCGGCGTCTCGTGTCAGGTCCGAGCCGCCGCTGGTCAGCACGACCGCGTCCGTGTCGCCGTCCGCGTCCGCGTCGCTGTCCTTGCCGTCCGGCGCCAGATCCGGCGCGGTGAACACGTACCCGGCCGGGGCCGTGAAGCTGACCGAATAGCTGCCCGGGACCAGGTTGGCGAACTGGTAATACCCGTTGGCGTCGGTCGTCGCCTCCCGGCTCACCGGGGTGTTAATCCCGGTCGTCCCGGTCAGGGTCACTTTCGCGCCGGCGATCCCCGTCTCCCCGCCTTCCTGCACGCCGTCCCCGTCGGTGTCCTCCCAAACGTAGTCGCCCAGGACCGCCAGGCGGTACAGCCCGGCGTCGCGGGTCAGGTCCGACTCCCCGCTGGTCAACGTGATGTTGCCGGTGTCGCCGTTCACGTCCGCGTCGCTGTCCGCGGCGTCGTCGCTGCCCCGGTCCTTCGCGGTGAACACATAGCCCGGGGCCGTGAAGCTGACCGCGTAGCTGCCCGGGACCAGCCCGGCGAACTGGTACAAGCCGTTGGCGTCGGTGGTCGCCGTCCGGCTCACTCCGGCGCCGGTCCCGGTCGTCCCGGTCAGCGTCACGCCCACCCCGGCGACCCCCGCTTCGCCGCCGTCCTGGATGCCATCGCCGTCCATGTCCTCCCACACGTAGTCGCCGACGCTGGCGAGTTGGTACAGGCCCGCGTCCCGCGTCAGGTCCGTCTGCCCGCTGGTCAGGGTGACGGCGTCCGTAACGCCGTTCACGTTCGCGTCGCTATCCGTGGTGTCGCCACCCGCGTCCTGTTCGGTGAACACGTACCCGGTCGGGGCCGTGAAGCTGACCGCGTAGCTGCCCGGCACCAAGTTGGCGAACAGGTAGTACCCATTGCCGTCGGTCGTCGCCATCCGGCTCACTGTAGACCCGGTCGCGGTCGTCCCGGTCAGCGACACTTGCACCCCACCGATGCCCGGCTCGCCGGTGTCTTGAACGCCGTTCCCGTTCCGGTCCACCCATACGAAGTCGCCGATGCTGACAGTCTGGTACAGCCCAGCGTCCCGGGTCCGGTCCGAACCACCGCTACCCAACACCACCGCCTCGGTGGCGCCGACCGCGTCCGCGTCGCTGTCCGCGGCGTCGTCGCTGCCCTGGTCCTGTACGGTGAACCCGTATCCGGTCGGGGCCGTGAAGCTGACCGCGTAACTGCCCGGGGCCAGGTCGCCGAACAGGTAGGAGCCGTTCGTGTCGGTGGTCATCGACTGGCTCACCTTCGCCCCAGCCCCGGTCGTCCCGGTCAGCGACACGACCACACCGGCGACCCCCGCCTCACCGGCGTCCTGGACACCATCCCCGTCAGCGTCCACCCACACGAAGTCGCCGATGCTGACCGGCCGGTACAGGCCGGCGTCCCGGGTCAGGTCCGACTGCCCGCTGGTGAGCACGACTGAAGACGTGGCGCCGGCCGAGTCGGCGTCACTGTCCGCGGCGTCGTCGCCGCCCTGGTCCTTCGCGGTGAACACGTACCCGGTCGGTGCCTTGAAGCTGACCGCGTAGCTGCCCGGGGCCAGGTCGCCGAACAGGTAGGACCCGTCGGCGTCGGTGGTCATCGACTGACTCACCTTCGCCCCTACCCCTGTCGTCCCGGTCAGCGTCACGACCACCCCTTCAATCCCCTTCTCGCCAGTATCCTGCACGCCGTCGCCGTCGGCGTCCTCCCACACGAAGTCGCCGATGCCGGCCACCTGGTAGAACCCGAAGTCGTTGGTCAGGTTGTCTTCCTCGTAGTCGAGTGCGACGGAAACGGGTGAGGTGCTGCTGTCCCGGGCGACGTCGCCGCCCTGGAGGGCCGCGGTCGAGGAGAAGCCGGCGAGCGCCCCGCCGGCGAGGAAGTTGCCGCCGTCTATGGCGACGGTGTACTTGCCCGCGACCAGTTCCTCGAACAGGTAATAGCCGTCCGCGTCGGTCGTGACCGTCCGGCTGACCGGGACGTTGTCGATCGTGGTGCCGGTCAGCGTGAGGGTCACGCCGGCGATCCCCGGTTCGCTGGCGTCCTGGACGCCGTCGCCGTCGAGGTCGTGCCAGACGAAGTCGCCGATGCTGCTGCAGATGTCGATGTTGATCTCGCGCGGGGCGATGAAGTCCTTGAGCTCGGCGGAGAACGAGTCGGCCGACCGGCTCTTGACGAATGCCCGGCCGAAGTGCAGGCACTCCCCGGGGGGGAACACGTCGGCGGCCGTCAGGTTGATCGCCGCCTCACCGAACGTTCCCTCGGCCAACGCCTGGCCGGTGAGCGGGTCGGTGATCGCACCCACCCCGAACGCGGTCGGGTCGTTGACTGCCCCGACTGCCACGTTCGACGTGAGGGCGGTGGCCGGACCCCACACGCCGCTCGCCTGCCACTTGCGCACCCCGAGCACGACGGTCTTCCCGCCGTTGGCGAAGTCGAAGGAGATGAGCAGGTCCCCCGGGGTGCGGACCGGCGTCACCCCGTTGCCGCTGGGTTCGACCGACTGGTTGAACTCGAAGTCGATGTTGGCGGTGCCCAGGGTGTTGGCCCGCTCCCACGCCAGGTACAGGAACACCTTGCCGCCGACCGCCTCCTGGGCGAAGTAGAACTGGGTTAGGTCGCTCTTGTTGTTGGGGATCGACCCGTCCACCACGCTCGGGACGGCGGTGTCCTCCTTCGCCCCCTGGCCCAGCGCGTCGTCGCCCTGGCCGGTCGGGGCGTCCGGCTTGGCCAGCAGGCCCGGCGCGTTCGCCCAATCGAAGTTGCCGGCCTTATCGACCACCAGGTTGCCGTCGATCTCGAAGAGGCTGCCCGGCAGGGTGGTCGGGACCGTCCGGTCCTCCAGCCACTCCAGTCGAGGGGTATAGCGGAACCGGAACGGCGACGGCCGGTGCCCCGGGTCGGTGCCGGTGCGGGGGTCCACCAGTTTGGTCGAATGCGTGCTCATGGTGTCTCGTCTTCGAGTGTGTGCCGGCGGGGTGTTCCCGCACCGGTAGCCGCGCCTGCGGGCCGTGTGTCCGTGCCGAACGAATCGGTGCCGGCGGGGACTGACCGCCGACTATGTGTTGCGGATTGGCGAGACTGGCCCGTCACGCCTGCCCGGACGGGTGCGGCGAACGGATCACCTGTCGCCAGGACTACGAGCCAGTGCCGGGAGACCGACCTGCGTCAGGTCCGCACTCGCCCGCGCGGAATCACCGTCACGGTGGACCGATCGGATTGCGCACCTGGCGAAACGACTGGGAGGTATTCTGATCGGTCAGAATACTGTCAAAGTGTCTGTGTGAAATTTCCTGGCGCGGAAACATTGGTGGCTTTCCCTTTGTCGTGGGTTAACAGGGGAAGCCATTTACATCAGACGGGGGATGATGCTCATGGCGGCAACGCAAAAAAATAGCCGCAGTACAAAATATTGTCAAGGAAAGTAATTGAATAAACGTCATAATCGGTCAGTTTTCATCTTCGTTTCAAGTCCTGCATATGGCGAGAGTTACGGATATCTTCCGATTTTGTGTCCTAATATCGGGCGCCGGAGAACGAGCCAGTTCTTCACCCGGTTGAATCTACTGTTACGCATGACTTACTGGCAATGCCCGCTCGGCTTCCCGTGTCCTTCGCGGAAATGTGTTGATCCCGCCCGTCACCGCGGGTACGCTTTACGAAAAGGTTGGATCGTCCAACTCGTCCAGTCGCTTGATGTTCGGAAACCCGGACCGGACAGCCGCTCCGTTGTTCAAGGTCATGTGGGTTGAAACCGAGTCCAGGCGTTCGTTGTTCGGCGCAGTCCTTGCGCTCGTGGTGGTCTTTTCGTTCACGTCCCGGCCGGCGCAAGCCAGCTGTGGGGACCACGTAATCGTGATCCCCGCCGTACCCACAGCCGACACGCTTACCGATTCGGACCGACCCGCGCCCATGCCCGTCCCACTGCCCTGTTCGGGGCCACAGTGCTCCGGCCGGCAGTCTCCGCCACTCACGACCGCGCCGTCACCTGCGCCGGACCTCCGCAGTCAGACGGCCCTCGGGGGTCAACCCGGTTTCGCCCCCCCGGCCTCCCCGTCCGGCAGCCGCCCCTGCGAGTCCGTACCGCAGTCCCTCGACCCACAGCCAGACCCCATCTTCCACCCCCCGCGCTAGACCTGTTCGCCATGTCCGCCGATTCGTGACGCCGTCCGTGCCGCGAAGGCCCGCGCCGGCGGCGCGATCGCGCACCACCCGACCGCCGTCGGGGCGCCCGGTCGGCGCCCGCAATCACGTACCGCGTTCCGTCGTCACGCGCACACGAGGACAGGTCATGCCGCGCAACCGCTCCGCATTCACACTGATCGAGCTGCTGGTGGTGATCGCCATTATTGCCATCCTGATCGGCCTGCTGCTGCCGGCCGTCCAGAAGGTCCGGGAGGCGGCCGCCCGCGCCCAGTGCCAGAACAACCTCAAGCAGATGGCCCTGGCCCTGCACAACTACCACGACACCCACCAGACGTTCCCGTTCGGCAAGGGGCCGTCGTACCCCGGTGCCGTGGTCTACGCCCGGTGGTCGGTCCATAGCCAACTCCTGCCGTACATCGAACAGGCGCCGCTGTTCGCCAGCATCGACTTCAAAAAGCCGCCGGAGACGCCGGGGATGCAGGGCGTGATCGGGTTCATGCCGGCCTGGCAGAACCCCGACCGGGCGAACGCGGCCGCGTCCCGGGCGAAGGTCGTGACCTTCCTGTGCCCGTCCGACGGCGCGACCATCGCTGGCGACTGGCCCGGTCAGAACAACTACCTCGCCAGCCAGGGGGTGCAGTTCCTCTGCGACCTGACCGAGTCGCAGCCGAGCACCATCGCCCCCGCCGAGCGGCCGGACGGCCCGCTGTATTACCTGAGCAAGACGAAGATGACCGACTTCGGCGACGGCACGTCGAACACCTGCGTGTTCAGCGAAAAACTCCGCGGCGCGGGGAACCCGGACCCGCGGCGGGACATGAAGACCATGCCGAACCAGTCCACGATGGACGCCTCGGTCAACACCTGCCGGGCGCTCAACCCGCTGACCGCCACCCCGCTGACCAGCAAGCAGGGGTACAGCTGGGTGATGGGGGAGATGTGCTGCACCACCTACAACCACTGCGAGACGCCGAACAAGACGACCTGTGCCGGCATCGGGTTCTCGGGCAACATGTCCAACATGGCGATGGTCGTCCCGCCGTCGAGCAACCACTCCGGCGGCGTCAACGCGGCCCTCGGGGACGGGTCGGTCCGGTTCGTCCGCGACTCGATCAGCCTCCCGGCGTGGCGCGCGATGGGCACCATCCGGGGCGGCGAAGTCCCGATCAACGAGTAAGGGGGCGGACCGATGCGCGGACTGACTCTGAGTGTCGGGCTGCTCCTCCTCGCGGGTTGCTCGCCGGGCGGGAAGGTGGAGGACTTCACACCGCCTGCTGACAACGCGCGCAAGGCGCTGGAGGCGGCGCTGAACCACTGGAAGGCGGGGAACCCACCCGGCACAGTGTCCGGCACGTCCCCGGCCGTCGAGGTACTCGATTCGAAGTGGAAGGCGGGGCAGAAGATCACGGGCTACGAGGTCCTCGGCGAGGACGCGGCCGGACCGGGGCCGCGGACGTTCAAGGTCCGGCTGACGCTCGCCAGGGGTTCGCCGGTGGAGGTGCGGTACGTCGTCGTCGGGATCGACCCGCTGTGGGTCTACCGCGATGAGGACTACAAGAAGCTTTCGGGGGCGGGGATGTGACCCGGGCTTGGCTGGTGGGTCTGGCGGTGGCCGCGACCGCCGGTTGCGGCGGGTCGCAGCGGAACGAGGACTTCGTCCCGTCCGAGGACGCGGCCCGGACCGCACTGGAGGCGTACCTGTCCGCCTGGAAGCGGGGGGACATTAGCCAGTCGGTGCCGGGTACGCGGCCGCCGGTCCTGGTCGCCGACGAACTGCGGGCGAAGGGTCGGACACTGAGCGAGTTCATGGTCCTCGGCCCGGTGCCGGCCGACGTGCCGCGGTGCTTCGCGGCCCGGCTAACGCTGGGCAACCCGCGCGAGGAGGTGCGGGAGCGGTACGTCGTGGTCGGCGCCGACCCGGTCTGGGTGTGGCGGTACGACGACTACGTGATGATTACCCACTGGGAACACGCGATGCCGGTGGACAAGAAGGCCAAGAAGTGACCTCATGAAGTCTTGTAGGGTGGGTCGAGTCTTCGAGGCCCACCATCTCCCGACGGTGGGCCTCGCAGACTCGACCCACCCTACAAGATCGAGCACTTCAGCGAAGTAACCAGTGTGCCGACACGCACGCCCAGATACCGGAATGAACACCCCCTCCGCAATCCTCATCGTCTCCCGTATCGCGGCCGTCGTGCTGGCTCGCGCCCGGTTCGTGCTCCTCGTCGGCGCGCTGCTGGGGGTCCTCGCGGCGTGGCCGTTCCTGCGAAACACTTGGGACAAGCTCACGCAAGCCGCGCCGACCGGTGGAGCGGTGTCGTCCGCCACCGAGTACTGGTGCCCGATGTGTCCCGGGGTCGTGTCCGACTGGCCGACCAAATGCCCGGTGTGCAACATGACGCTGGTCCGCCGGCAAAAGGGCGAGATGACCCCGCTGCCCGATGGCGTCGTCGCCCGGGTGCAGCTCTCGCCGTACCGGCTCCTACTCGCCGGGGTCCGCACCGTGCCGGTCGAGTTCCGCCGGCTGGAGGCCGAGGCCACGGTCGCCGGGCGCCTCGAAGCCCCCGCGGACGCACTCGGCAGTTCGCCGCCGCTGACGCTTGCCGCCGACGTGTTCGAGCGCGACGCGGCGGGCCTCCAGGTCGGTCAGCAAGGAGCGGTCGTCTGTGACGCCAGTCCGGGCGAGACCTACACCGGTCGGATCACGGAGATCGTGCCGGCCACCAACCCGGCGTCGGGCCGGCGGGTCCGGGTGCAGGTGGACAACCCGCGCGGCGACCTGCGGCCCGGGCTGTACGCCGCCGCGACGTTTCGGACCCCCGTGGCGCACTTCGACTCCGCCGGCCGATACGACCGGGACCGGTGGCGAGATCGGGTCGCGGCGGGCGCGGTCGCCGGGCCGGATGCCGCTCTCGCCACCCTTGCCGACGCGGCCGTCCGTCACGTGCTGGCCCGCGAGGGGCTGACCCTGTGCGTGCCGGAGCCGACGGTCATCGACACGGGTGACCGGCGAGTCGTCTACGTCGAGTCGATGTCAGGCATGTTCGACGCCGTGGAGGTCCGGCTGGGCCGACGGTGCGGGGGCTTCTACCCGGTCGTTTCCGGCCTGGAGCCGGGGCAGCGGGTGGCCGCCGCCGGGGCGGTGCTGCTGGACGCGGAGACCCGGCTCAACCCGAACGTCGCGGCGAGCTACTTCGGGGCCGCACCGCGAGCCGCCAGCCCGCCGCCCGCGCCGGAGTCCGGTTCGTCGTCCGACGAGGACCGGCTGCTCGTGGAGCGGCAGAAGGTCTGCCCGGTGACCGGCGAGCCGCTCGACGCGATGGGCGGCCCGGTCAAGGTGGTGGTGGACGGCCGCACGGTCTTCGTGTGTTGCAAGTCGTGCGAGAAGCCGCTGCGGGCGAAGGCCGACCAGTACCTCTCGAAGTTGCCGAAGTGACGCCCTGGGACCGCGGCCGTCCCGGCCGCCCTCGCTCCGCGGGTCAGGGGCCTCCGGTAATACGCCGGCACTTCGACCGGTGTAGCAAGAGCGGCCGGGACGGCCGAGGTCCCAGGAATGCCGCATGATCGACCGCGTCCTCGCCTTCTCGATCCGCCGCCGGTGGCTTGTCATACTGGCCGCCGCCCTCCTCGCACTATGGGGCGTCCGCTCGGCGTACCGCACCCCGGTGGACGCGATCCCCGACCTGTCCGAGAACCAGGTGATCGTCTTCACCGACTGGCCCGGCCACGGCCCGCGGGAAATCGAGGACCAGGTCTCGTACCCGCTCTCCCTGGAATTAAAAGGGCTGGACGGTGTCCGGGTAGTACGGTCGTCGAGTGACGTAGGGTCCTCGTCGGTCGCCGTGATCTTCGAGGATCGCGTTGGGTGGGAGGCGGGGCGGAAGCAGGTGGGCGATGTGCTGGCCCGGTCCGCGGAGCGGTGGCCGGCGGGCGCGACCCCGCGGTTGGCCCCGGACGCTGCCGCCACGGGTCAAATCTTCTGGTACACGGTTGAAGGAAATGGGTATGACCCGGGCCGGCTGCGGGCGATCCAGGACTGGTACGTCCGCCCACAGCTCGCGGCGGTGCCGGGGGTGGCCGAGGTCGCCAGCGTCGGCGGGATGCCGCTGGAGTACCAGGTCGAACTCGACCCGCACCGGCTGCGGGCCTACGGCATCGCCCCCGGGCAGGTGGCCGAGGCGGTCCGTCGGGCGAACGCCGCGGTCGGCGGCAACGTCGTCCACAAGGGGAACGCCGAGTATGTCGTCCGTGGCGTCGGCTGGCTCGGCGCCCGGCCCGGGGAACCGGACGCCGGGTTCGAGCCGCAGCGGGTGATCCGCGATCTGGAGAACGTGACCCTCACCGCCGCGGACGGGAGTTCGGTCGCGGTCGCCGACGTGGCGAAGGTGGCGCTCGGCAGCGCCCCCCGCCGCGGCATCCTGGAGAAGAACGGCTCAGACGCGACCGGCGGCGTCGTCCTGATGCGGCACGGCGAGAACCCGCTCGAAGTCACCCGCCGGCTAAGGGCCAAGATTCAGGAGCTTCAACCCGGCTTGCCTTCCGGCGTGCGCGTGGTGGCCGCATACGACCGCACCCCGCTCATCCGAGGGACGATCGGCACTGTGACGGGCACGCTCCTCGAAGCGATCCTCACCGCGACCGTCATCATCCTGGTCGTCCTGCGGCACGTCCGCACCGCGTTCGTCGTCGCGCTGACACTGCCGCTCGCCGTGCTGTTCTCGTTCGGCCTGATCGACCTACTGCGGACGACGGGGTTGCTGTCGGTCGAGACGAACCTGATGTCGCTGGCCGGGCTGGCGATCTCGATCGGCGTCCTGGTCGATTCGTCGATCGTGATGGCCGAGAACACCATGCACCGGCTGAAGAAGCGGCACGGCGACCAGCCGGTGCGCGGCGACACACGGGAGGAGGTGCTTGCCGCTTGCCGGCAGGTCGGACGGCCGATCTTCTTCTCGGTGCTTATCATGCTCCTCTCCTTCTTGCCCGTGTTCGCGCTCGGCGGGCTGGAGGGGAAGATGTTCCACCCGCTGGCGTTCACCAAGTCGTTCGCCATGCTCGGGGTCGGGCTGCTCTCGATCACTCTCGTACCGGCGCTGTGTACGGTGTTTGTGCGCGGCCGACTGCGGTCCGAGGAGGAGGTCAGGCTGGTCCGCGGGCTGATGCGGGTCTACCGGCCGGTGCTGGCGTTCCTGCTCGACCGGCCGGCCGGTATCGTCTGGTTCGTCGGGCTAACGCTCGTCCTCGGCGCCGCCGCGCTCGGCGACGACTGGCTGCGGGCGGCCGTCGCCGCTGCGGTCGTGGCGAGCGTCTGGGCCGCGTCTCGGTTCGGGACGAGACTTGCCGCCGCGGCGAGCCTGGTCGTCGCCGGGCTGGTCGCCGGGCAACTCATGACGCCGCTGCCGCGGGAGTTCCTCACGCCCCTCGACGAGGGGATGGTGATGGATATGCCGATCACCGTACCGCGGATGTCCGCCACCCAGGCGGCCGACGACCTGAAGGCCCGGGACATGGTGTTCTGCCGGTTCCCGGAGGTGGACATGGTGGTCGGCAAGGCCGGCCGAGCCGAGACGGCCACCGACCCGGCCCCGCTCGACATGATCGAGACGATGATCGACTTCCGGCCGCGCGAGTTCTGGCCCCGGCGGTGCCTGCGGCCGGCCGGCGCCGAGCAGCAGGCCGAGGCGGTCCTCGACGCGCTGATCGAGCGCGGCTTGGTCCGCGCGCCCGGCGACCGGCGGGAACTGGCGAACGCGGCCGCGATGGAAGCGATCCCATTGTTCGACGCCCAGATGCGCGAGGCGGCGTACCAGCGGAACCAGGGGTTTGAACGCGACCTCGGCCCGCGGCAGGCCCGGTTCGTGGTGGAACGGTTGATTGAATTGCTCGATCGAAATCAGTCGCTCGCCCCCGGTTCAACTGCAACGGGTCTGGCCCCACTGGTCGAGTCGGTCCTCGCGGGGCACGCCTCCCACCTGGCGATGGAGCCAACCCCGGAGGCAGTGGCTGCTGTCGTCCATGACACCCTCCACAAGCTCACTGACCTCGGCGCGATTGGGCCAGCGACCGACCTTGGCCGGCTGAGGCCGGACTTCATCACCCGCGCGGTCAACTCCCTCGGTGTGTTGCTCGGCCGCGAGGAGCCGACCCTGGTCGGGACGCTGTACGAGGCGGTCCGGGAGCATCACCGGGCCAAGTGGCGGGAACACACGGACCGACTGAACGCCGAACTGCTCGACCGCGGGGCGGGGCTGTACACCCGACTCGTGCTTGAGGTGCTGCTCGGCAAGACCGAAGTCATCGACCCCGCTGTTCGAGCGGCGATGCAGGAGTGGCACCGTCTCCGGCACGCCCCGCCTCAGCAAGCTCCGGGAGGCCACGCCCACCACGGCGGCCGTGCTCCGCTCCTGTTCCTGGATCCAGTGCCGGCGCTCGACTCACTCCAGACTGATCTGACGCAACAGTTCGCCCGGCGGCTCCTGCTCTGGCCGCGGGATCGGGTCGAACTAGCCGGGTTCGGCGGCGAACTCGACCGAGTGATGCGGATGCCCGGATGGACGAACGTCTGGACGATGCCGATCCAGAACCGGGTGGACATGCTCGCCACCGGTGTGAACACGACCGTCGGCGTCCGCGTCCTCGGCCGGCGGCTGGAGGACGTGGTGCGGGCGTCGGAGGAGATCGCCGCCGTCCTCAAGACGCTCCCCGGCGCGGCGGACCTGATCGCCGACCCGGTCCGCGGCAAGGGCAACCTGGAAGTGGTCCCCGACCGGGAGCGGATCGCTCGCCTCGGGGCCGAGGCCGGCGCCGTCACCGACCTGGTTGAGATCGCGGTCGGCGGCCGGGTGGTGACGACCACCGTCGAGGGCCGGGAGCGGCACCCGGTTCGCGTCCGGTATGCCCGCGCGTTCCGGGAGGACGACGAATCGGTCCGCGACCTCCCGGTGATGGTGCGGTCGAAGGCCGGGGGCGCGCACGTCCCACTGTCGGCCGTCGCCGACGTGCGGATCACCGAGGGACCGGCGTCCATCAAGGGGGAGAACGGACTTCTGCGGAACTACGTCCGGCTCAACGTCCGCGGCCGGGATGCGTCGGAGTTCGTGGCCGACGCCCGGCAGGCGGTCGCCGCGCGGGTGCGGCTGCCGGATGGCGTATTCGTCGAGTGGACCGGCCAGTTCGAACACCAGGAGCGGGCCGGCCGGACGCTCGCGGTCGCCGTCCCGGTCGTGATCGGGCTGATCGTCCTGATCCTGTGGTGGACGTACCGCGACCTGGCCGACGCCGCCTTGATGCTCCTGGCGGTGCCGGGGGCGCTGGCCGGCGGGGTCGTACTCCAGTGGCTGCTCGGCTACCCGCTGTCGGTGGCGTCGTGGGTGGGGTATATCGCCTGCTTCGGGATGGCGACCTCGACCGGGATCATCATGCTGGTCTACCTGCGGCAGGCGGTGGCCGACGCCGGCGGGCTGGCGAAGCTGACCCCCGACCGTCTCCGCGAGGTGGTCCTGGACGGGGCCGCCCACCGGCTGCGGCCGAAGTTGCTGACCGAGGTGACGACCCTGTTCGGCCTCGCTCCGCTACTGTTGGCGACCGGCCCGGGGTCGGAGGTCTTGCGGCCGATGGTCGTGCCGGTGCTCGGCGGGCTTCTGATCGCCGACGAGGTGATCGACCTACTCCTGCCGGTGCTGTTCTACCGCGTTCGCCTCCGCCGGCTTCGCGCGAAGAAGCCGGTTCAACCGGCCGGTGGAAACGAAAACCCCCTGGGACTCCAGGGGGTATCGAGTGGGCAGAGCCGGGATTGAACCGGCGACCTAGCGATTTTCAGTCGCTCGCTCTACCAGCTGAGCTATCTGCCCCGAGCGGTCAGGCGCTTTATAAGCGCGCCGGGGTGCGCCGTCAACAGTCAGGACGCGCGGGATTCGCGTCAGGTTCGCCGTTACTTCGCCGCAGCGGTCAGCTCCAGCGACAATCGCTCGGCGTCGTCGGCCAGCTTGCGGACGTCCTGGGTGATCCGCATCGAACAGAACTTCGGGCCGCACATCGAACAGAACTTCGCCGACTTGAACACCTCCTGCGGCAGCGTCTCGTCGTGCATCCGCCGCGCCGTCTCCGGGTCCAGCGATAGATCGAACTGGCGGTTCCAGTCGAACTCGAACCGCGCCTTGGACAGCTCGTCGTCCCGCGCCCGGGCGTTCCGCCGGCCGCGGGCGATGTCCCCGGCGTGTGCAGCAATCTTGTACGCGATCACCCCCTGTCGGACGTCGTCCTTGTTCGGCAGTCCCAGGTGCTCCTTCGGGGTGACGTAGCAGAGCATCGCGGCGCCGGCCTCGGCCGCCAGCGCAGCCCCGATGGCGCTGGTGATGTGGTCGTACCCCGGGGCCACGTCCGTCACCAGCGGGCCGAGCACGTAGAACGGCGCCTCGTGGCACAACTCCCGCTCCTTCTCGACGTTCATCTTGACCAGGTGCATCGGGATGTGACCCGGCCCCTCGATCATCACCTGACAGCCGTGGTCCCAGGCTTTCAGAGTCAGTTCGCCGAGCGTCTTTAACTCCGCGAACTGTGCCGCGTCGTTGGCGTCCGCCAGCGATCCGGGGCGCAGGCCGTCGCCGAGGCTGTACGTCACGTCGTAGGCCCGCATGATCTCGCACAGCTCGCCGAAGTGCGTGTACCACGGGTTCTGTTTGTGGTGCGCTACCATCCACGCCGCCATCAACGACCCGCCGCGGCTGACGATCCCGGTCACCCGGTCGCGCGTCAGGGGGACGTGCTCCAGCAGCACGCCAGCGTGGATCGTCATGTAGTCCACGCCCTGCCGCGCCTGGTGCTCGACCATGTCGAGCATCATCCGCGGCGTGATGTCGGCCACGTCCTTGACCTGTTGGATCACCTGGTAGATCGGCACCGTCCCGATCGGCACCGGGCTGGCGTCGAGGATCGCCTGACGGATGCCGTCGATGTTGCCGCCGGTGGACAGGTCCATGACCGTGTCGGCGCCGAGGTGGACGGCGGTGTGCAGCTTCTCCAGCTCGTCGTCCACCTTGCCGGTGACGGCCGAGTTGCCGATGTTCGCGTTGATCTTGCACGCCGATGCGACGCCGATCGCCATCGGCTCCAGCTTCTTCGTCAGGTGGACCGTGTTCGCGGGGATGACCATCCGGCCGCGGGCGACCTCGGAGCGGATCAACTCCGGGTCGAGATCCTCACGGGCGGCGACGTACTGCATCTCCGGGGTGACGGTGCCCTGTCGGGCGGATTCGAGTTGGGTCATGGGAGAATTGCGGTTTGCGGATTGACAATTGCGGATTACAGACAGGAGAGGCGCTTCGGCGGTGTTCAATCCGCAATCGCCAATCCGCAATCCGCAATCCGCAATCGGGGATCGCCTCCCTACGCCGGTGCAATCCGGTTCAGGTTCGGAGGGTGTGTTCTCAGCCCGCCCGTCCGGGGCAGGCACCCCTGGCGATTCCCTGTCGTTGTAAACGTTCGCCGGCAACAGGACAATA
>DASSAT010000721.1:0-8717 GCA_035699305.1 Fimbriiglobus sp.
GCCCTCCGATCGAGGAGGTGCGGGAGCGGTTGCGGGATCGGTTGGGGGCGGTGTGGTCGTCGGTGTGGGTCAAGGCTCGGAACAAGAAACCCCGGCCACGCAAGGCGAAGGCGAAGCAGTCGGGGGCACACACCTCGGTCCACAAACTCCTCCAGCAAGCTAAACAAGCCAGGCAACGAAACGAAAAGGACTCGCCGTCCGTCCGCCAATGAGATGAACAAAGCAGTGGGGCGAGGCTCCCGCCGAGCCTCTTCCTGGGAGGGCGAGGCTCCTGCCGAGACGGGCCAGGGGGAGGATGAGGCTCGAACTGCGCCGCCAAAGCTTCGGCTCGGCAGAAGCCTCGCCCTCCCACGACGGGCCAACCTGACGCACTACCCCACACCGCCGGGGCCGGCGGCCGGCGCCCTGATCGCCTGGGCGCCCCGACGAACCCGAAGTGTTTGTCGAGAGGGATTGGAGCCGCGGAGCGGCGGCCGAAAGCGATTTCAACCGAGCAAGCAGACCCCACTCATTCCTCGTGGTACGGCTTCCCTGCCTCGTAGCGCTTCAGTCGGGCCTGCATCGCCTCTCGCTGCTTCGACTCCGCTTCAAGCAGCCCGATCGCCTTCGTCTGCCACTCGACCGCCTTGGCGAAGTCCCCCGCTTCGGCGTAAGCCGCCGCCAGGGTGACGAGGACATACGACCACCGGCCCTCGGTCCGTTCGCGGAGGCGTTCGGCCAACTCGACTGCCTTCTTGCCGTCGCGGTACTTCGGGTCCGGGCAGGTGGCGAGCTGCCACGCCCACTCGTGCAGAACGCCCCGCAATGCCCACTCGGTATGACGCTCCGGTTTAGCCTTCGCCCCGGCGGCGTAGTCGGCGTCCGCCTTGTCGTACTGCTTCTTCGCCCGGTAGCACTGTGCGCGCTGTAGATGGACAGCGGTGCCTATGTTCCGACTCATCGCCATCTTCGACTCGGCCGGTGCCTTCAGCCGCAGCGCCTCGGTGTAGTCGGTAATGGCCTTGTCGTAGTCCTTCTTGTCTGTCTGGTACACGCGGCCGCGGTTGTAGTGGGTCAAGGCCAAGGCGTCGTCCTTACCGCCGCCGATCCGTGAGAAATCGGTCGGCCCGGCGATGATCTGCGAGTAGTCGGCGATCGCCTTGTCCACCTCTCCCACGCGGAGGTCTGAGTAGTAACCGGCGCGGGTGTAACGAGCGGCGAAGTGGTTCGGGTTCAGAACGAGGATGGTGCTCAAGTCGCCGATGGCAGCCTCGAAGTCCTGTTTGGTTCGCTCGGCCGGCGCGTGCCGGCCGACGGTGTAACTCTGGCGGGCGTAGTATGCTTGCTCGAACGTTGGGTCCAGTTCGATGGCCCGAGTGAACTCGGCAAGGGCGTCATCGAACCGACGCGCATTGACGTGCTTATGTCCCTCTTCGTAGTGCTTCTCCGCCTCCTTCCGCTTGTCTTCCGCCTTCCGCACGAAGAGCACCCGGACCTTGCGCTTCTCGATCTTGAACGTCAGACCGGTCTGGGCGGCCACGTTCTTCAGGACCGCGTCCGGGTCGGTGTCCTGGGCGCGGGTCTGCGGGGTGGCCGGCAGCCGCAGGTGCATCTGGTACTTAAACGCCACGTCCCGGGACGGCCGGTCGGTCTCGTCGATCACCTGCCGGCCGAGGAACTCGCCGAGGTGTACCAGGAACTTGTCGGCGCCGCTGAAGTGGGTGGCGGCCGGCTCCGGCAAGATGGTCCGAGCATACACGTTCACCACCGGCGCCCGATCGCCCGCGGCCGGCTTCAGGGTGTACTTCCCCCGAGCCACCACCACCTCCCGCTCCTCGTCCCGTAAGGCGAACCGGACCGCAATCCCCGGCTTGGCCTTCAACTCCCGCTCCAGGTCGGCGAGCCGCCTCTCGGCCGAGGCTCCCCCCCGGACTGCCACGTCGGCGTCCACCCGGGTGGCCAGCAGGTTGGCGTCACCCTCCACCGCGGCCGGGGCGACGTCCAGCGCGTGTTCCAGTGTCTTCCGCAGCGGCCAGCCGGTCTCGTCCCCGCCTGGCCGCAGGTCCGACCAGGACCGGGACGCCAGTGCTCGGACCTGAACCTTCCCGCCGTCCCAGCGGAGTACCATCAGCATCCGCTCGGCCGGCACCCGCTTCGGGTCCGGGTTCTGGGCGTCGTAGTACGCCCGGCGGCAATCGGGGAACGGGGGCGGGATCAACTTCAGCGTCTCGCCGTCCTTCAGCCCATACGCCTCCCGGAAGTCCTTCATCCACGCCGGTTCGGCAGCCTTCGCTGCCGGCTTGGCCGCGGCCTTTGCGGGCGGCACCGGCTTCGCGGTCGGGCCATCGCCGGGGACTGCTGCCAGCCCGATTGCGGCGCCGAGTAGCGTCACCGCCGCGAACCCTGCCGCGCCGGCCTTGAGCTTGCCGAGGAGCATCATCTTCGCCACCTCCGCTGCGAGGTGCGCCACCGCCGCCGGGACCGCCCCGCCGGCCGCCCGCACCGCCGCCCCGACCAGCGACCCCGGCACCGCTGCGTCCGTGGACCGGCCCAGCGCCGCGGCCACCGCCCCCGCCGACACCGCCAGCCCGTGCCGACCCAGCCGGTCCGCCAGCGTCCGCCGGGCGGTCGTCAGCCGGCTGGAGAGCGTCCCCTCGGGGATGCCGAGCAAGCCGGCGACCTCCGCCCGCGGACGGCCCTCCAGGTCGCACAGGACCACCGGCTCGCGGTACTTGCCCGGCAGCCGGGCCAGCTCCCGGTCGAGCAACTTCAAAAGCTCGTCCCGCTCGGCTGTGTCCACGTCCGGGCGGTCGGGGACGGCCGCCCGCGCCTCTTTGGCTCGCCGCTTCACCGCCTGTGCCCTCGCCTTCAGGGCCGTGTGGTACGCCACCCCGTACAGGAAGTCCCCGACCGTCCCCCGGCCGGCCAGCGACCCGGCCTTGCGGACCAGCACCACGAACGTCGCCTGGAAGGCGTCGTCGGCGTCGGCCGCGTTGCCCAGCACCCGCCGGCAGACGCCGAACACCATCGGGCCGGGCCGGCGGACCAGCGCCGCGAACGCCGCCTCCTCGCGGCCGGCGAGGAACCGGTCGAGCAGCTGGCCGTCGGTCCGATCGGTCGCGGCGCGGAGCAGGGTACGGCAGAGGCGTTGGGCCACCCCGCCCCGGGGTTCGGCCGGCATGGCGGGCCCTCCGGGGTCGTCACCCTGATGTTCCCGGAGCGGGGAAGAAGTGTCGATGAATTTCGCAAATGAACAAGCCCGTCCGTTGCAACGGACGGGCTTGGGGCTTCCTGAGATGTTCGCGTTACGCGACCGGCGCCGTCTCCTCGACCGGGCGGACGTTCATCCGCCGGCTCTGGGCATCGACGTAAACCGTCCCGTCGCACAGGGCGAACAGGGTGTCGTCCTTGGCCCGCTTGACGTTGCGGCCGGGGTGGAACTTCGTCCCGCACTGCCGGACCAGGATGCTGCCGGTGGTGACGAACTCCCCGGCGTACTTCTTGATGCCGCGCCGCTGGGCGTTCGAGTCGCGCCCGTTCTTGACCGACCCCTGGCCCTTCTTGTGTGCCATGACTGCACGTCTCCGCAACGGTCGATGTTCGCAAGGAGTGTGTATTGTAAGGCGGCGACGGGAGGCGGCAACCCCTGGGACCGCGGCCGTCCCGGCCGCTCTGGCTTCACCAGTCAGGGTGCTCGGGTATCGCCGGAAGCCCCTAGACTCAGATAGCAAGAGCGGCCGGGACGGCCGCGGTCCCAGGGGAGTCTACTCCAGGTCTTCCAACAAACTCGCCCGCACGTCGTTGCTGAGCGGGTCGCTTTCGTGGCGGTAGCCGACCGCCTCGACGAACAGCCGCCACCGCCGCAGCGGGTGGGCGAACGCGACTCGGTCGGCCGCGGCGAAGTGGAACTCCGCCCACCGGGCCAGCCCGATCAGCCGGTCGGCCACCCGGTCGGCCCGGAACGCGCCGGCGATCTCGGCGCCGTCGTCGGCCCGCAGCCCGATCCGGCCCAGCGGCACCGCCACGCGGACCGACTCCAGTGCCTTCGACGGCCGGCGGCCCGGCTCGGCCACCCACACCGCGGCGCGCAGCCGGTCGCCGCCGGGGAGCAGCTTCCGATACCAGTCCAGCTCCGGCTGCACGGACCCGCCGGCGGCGCGGGCCACCTGGGCCAGCTCCTGCACGCGGAACCACATCGTCTGGGTGTTCTCGAACACGACGGTGACGGCCGGCCCGACCCGGACCCGCCGGCAGCGGTCCAGGTAGCGGTAGCGGCGATCGACGGATACGTCTTGAAGGGCCGCGAAGTCGTCCGGGGCGAACACGTCGGCCAGGGGCACGGTCGGCATGGCAGGCTCCGGGGTCGCGCCGCCGACGGCCGGCGGCAGGTCGGGTCCGCTTCCTCCAGGCCGGTCAACCGCAAAGTCGTCCTTCCCCCAATTCTTCCCTCCCTACACCCGGAGCGCACGGTCAACTCGCTGAACTTCACACAGTTTTCCCAATTTGGCGCCGTCAAAATGATGACGCCGCGCCTAACTGGCGCGGCGGGGCGGGAAAATCGGCAAGTTCCGCGGGATTCAGTCCAACCCGCCGAGCGCCTCGATGGCCTCGTGGCGGGATTCGTACAGCGCCCACAAAGTGTCCAGTGCGGTGGTCCGCAGCAACTCGCGGATGCGGGGGTTGACCCCGGCCAGGACCAACTCGCTGCCGCGCCTCTTGACCAGCAGGTGGCAGCGGAGCAGGAAGGTGATGAACGCCGACCCGAAGTAGCGGACCCCTTCCAGGTCCACGATCAGGTGCGACGGCGGGTCCTCGCGCAGCGGGGCGAGGACCAGGTCGGCGGCCGGCTGGACGAGGTTGTCCGGCAACTGCTCGACCTCCGGGGACGGGACGATGACCGCCACGTCGCCGTGGCGCTTGACCTGGAAGTATTCGTTCGCCAGTGGGGCGGCGGTGTCGTGCGGCATTGCGGGCCAGTCCTTGGGTAGGGGGAGGCGATCCGCCCACCACAGGGTATTCTCGCCCGGCCGGTGAATCAAGCGCCGAACCGGATGTGAGGGCGCGGCAACGGGCTGGGGCGCGGGCGGACTCCTGGGCGGGTCACGGCGAGCACCACGCGATCGGCCGCCGCAGCGCGAAGACGACGTACCGCCCGCGGCCGCCGCCGGACCGGTAGACGGCCGGCTGGTCGTAGGGGAACTCGCGCCGCGCCCGGTCCGGCAGCGCCGCGAGGAGCCGACCCGGCCCAGCGTCGGCCAGCCGGTCGGCGAGGGCCGGGTCCACGGCCTTCAGCCGCAACAGGTCGGCCACCACCCACCGCGGCCGCGGCACCGCGCACAACTCCGCCCGGACCAGGGCCTCGTGGGCGGGACTGATCCCCATCATCTGCCCGACGTGCTGGAAGCGGAACGCCGGCCGCACGCCCAACTCCAGGTACAGCGCGTGCGGAGCGTCGTCCCAGCAGAGCAGCTCGCCGTCACGCACGCCGCGCGCCCGCAGCCAGTCGGCCGTCTCGCCGAGCTGCACCCAGTCGTTGGCCGCGTGGAAGCCGTGGACCATCCCAAGCGCGTCTCTCCGCCGGCGGTAGTCCGGGGTCGGGAGGCCGATCCGCCAGCAGTCGGCCCACCACTTCACCCGCGCGGGATCAGCGGCCGGGTGGAGGATCAGCCACTCCGAGCCGCGCGTCGGCCCGCCCCCGGTGATGTTTGGCGGCACCGCCGCCCAGGCCAGGACCAGGGCGCTCGTGACCGCCAGCCAGGCCAGCCCGAGGAAGCCGCCAGCCCACCGCCGGGCGGCGAGCACGAACAACAGCATCAGCGTCTCGGGGATGTGGGCGTAGTGGAATTCCCGCTGGAGGAAGAGCGCCTGCGTGGTCCACCCGAGGTACATGGCGGCCAGTGCCAGCCGGGCGAACCGGGTCGCGTCGTCGGCCGCGGCGTGCCACAGCCACCCGGGCAGCCGCCGGCCGACTGGCCCGCCCGGCCGGGCGTCGAGGACGAACAGCAGCGCCACCGGGATGGCGAGCACTTGCAGGTAGCTCCACGGCGGGAAGTAGCGCAGCTGGGGGGAGAACCGCCACGGGAGTTCGTGCCAGGTGGCGGCCGCGTATCCGGTGTTCCAGACGGTGAAGACCTCGACGAAGTACGGCCAGGTGCCGGAGGCGACGAGGTAGGCGACCCCGGCGGCGCCGACGAGCAACCCGCCAGCGAGGTTGCCGAGCAGGTCGGCGACGACGGCCCGGCGCCCGGCGCGGCGCGGCGCCGTCAGCAGCCAGACGACCATCGCGGGGATGATCGCGTGCGGCTTGACCCAGACGGCAAGCCCCCAGAGGCAACCTTCGAGCAGGGCGGGCCAAGGCAACCCCTCCCCCGGCCCCTCCCCGAAGCGGGGAGGGGAGGAAGACGGACAGCCGACCTCCGGCTCCCCCTCCCCGTTTCGGGGAGGGGGTTGGGGGGAGGGGTGAACGCCCCACCCCGTCGCTACCGCTCCGGGTTCGCCAAGAGGCTATCGCATGTCGATTTGGGACATCTGCATCCGCCGGCCGGTCTTCACGACGAGGCTGGTCCTCGGCCCCGTCGTCCTCGGCATCGCCTCCTACTTCCGGCTCGGCGTCGAGCTGTTCCCGAACGTGGACATCCCGGTCGTCGTCGTCACCACCACCCTCAAGGGTGCGTCGGTGGAGGAGATGGAGTCGGCCGTCACCAAGGAGGTCGAGGAGGCGGTCAACACCGTCTCCGGGATCGACGAGTTGCGCTCCACCACCAAGGAAGGGATGTCGCAGCTCGTCATCGGGTTCAAGCTGGAGAAGAACGGCGACGTCGCTGCGCAGGAGGTGCGCGACAAGGTGTCCACCATCCTGCCGCGGCTGCCGGTCGGCACCGACCCGCCGGTGGTCGAGAAGTTCAACCTCGACGCCGCCCCGGTGGTGACGATCGCCGTCTCCGGCCGGCGGTCGCTCCGCGAAGTCACCGAGATAGCCAAGACGATGATCAAGGAGGACCTCGAAGGGGTCTACGGCGTCGGCGCCGTGGTGCTGGTCGGCGGCCAGACGCGGGCGGTCAACGTCACGGTCGAGCCGGACAAGCTCCGCGCCCGCGGGCTGTCCGCGGAGGACGTGCGGCTGGCACTGGTGAAGCAGAACCTGGAGCTGCCCGGCGGCCGGGTGGACCAGGGCGGCCGCGAGGAGGTGCTGCGGACGCTGGGTCGCGTCCAGTCGCCGAAGGACTTCGAGCAGATCATCGTCGCCCACCGCAACGGCTACCCGGTGCGGGTCGCGGATGTGGCCACGGTCGCGGACGGCGTCGAGGAGCCGCGGGGCCTCAGCCGGCTCGACGGCGACGTGGCGGTCAGCCTCGTCGTCCAGAAGCAGTCCGGCGGCAACACGGTCGGCGTGGCCGACGCGGTGAAGGCCCGGCTGGAGCGGATTCGTTCGACGCTGCCGGCGGACATCCGCGTCGAGGTCATCCGCGACCAGTCGAAGTTCATCAAGGGGTCCATCCAGGAGGTGCAGTTCCACCTGCTGCTGGCGGCGGTGCTGGTCGGCGGGGTGCTGTTCCTGTTCATCCGCGACTGGCGGACGACGGTCGTCGCGGCCGTCGCCATCCCGACCAGCATCGTCGGCGCGTTCGCGTTCATGGACCTGATGGGGTTCACCCTGAACAACATGACGCTGCTCGGGCTGATCCTGGCGGTCGGCATCGTCATCGACGACGCGGTAGTGGTGCTGGAGAACGTCTTCCGCCACATGGAGGAGTACGGCCGCACCCCCTGGGAGGCGGCGTCGGTGGCGACGCGGGAGATCGCCCTGGCGGTGCTGGCGACGACGCTGTCTTTGGCGGTGATCTTCGCGCCGATCGCGTTCATGTCCGGCCAGGTGGGGCGGTTCTTCAACGACTTCGGGTTCGTGGTCGGGTTCTGCGTCCTGCTGAGCATGGTGGTCAGCTTCACCCTGACGCCGACGCTCTGCGCGCGGTTCCTGCGGCCGGTGAAAAGACATAACCCCTCCCCCGGCCCCCCCCCGAAGCGGGGAGGGGAGCCAGACGGGTCTTCCCCCCCCTTCCCTCTTAGGGAAGGGGGACGGGGGGTTAGGTTCCGCGCGGCGTGGCTTCTGGGCCTGGGTGACGCGCCGCTATGTCGGCGCGCTCGGCTGGTCGCTGCGGCATCGGTGGGCCGTTGTCCTCGCCACCGTGCTGACGTTCCTCTCGACGCCGGCGCTGTTCCTGGCGGTCGGCACTGACTTCGTACCCAAGGACGACCAGAGCGAGTTCGAGGTGGCGATCACCATGCCGGAGGGGTTCAGCCTCGATCGCTCCGACGCCCTGTGCCGCGAGATCGAGGGGAAGCTCCGGGCCGTCCGCGGGGTGACGAACGTCTTCACCACCATCGGCGAAACCAACGGCCGCAGTCCCAAGGGCCAGGGGGACGTGACCAAGGTCACGATCTACTGCCGGATGACCGACCTGCGGCAGCGCGACTTCACCCAGCGGGACGCGATGGCCGACGCCCGCAGGCTGATGGCCGACTACCCGGACCTGCGGACCAACGTGCAGGAGGTGCCACTGTTTAGCTCGTCGGCGTTCAAGAACGTGCAGCTCGAACTGAGCCTCCGCGGCCCGGACCGGGCGAGGCTCCAGGAGTTGGCGAGCGCGGTCGTCAAGCGGATGGAGGCCAGCCCGCACTTCACCGACGTGGACACCAACGCCGCGTCGCGCAACCCGGAGCTTCAGGTCCGCATCGAC
>DASSAT010000722.1:0-12789 GCA_035699305.1 Fimbriiglobus sp.
GTCGTGTGCGAGGATGACATGGCCGAGTCCGTCCGGGGGTTGGGTCGGTCTGGTAACCCCCATCCTCCCGGCCGGGCCGGCACTCGTCTACACCCCGACCGACACCGCCTCAGCTACACAAAGTTGCGGAAAGTACAGATAGATGCTTGTGGGAGGGAACTGCCGCGTTCGACCCTTGCATGGCCCGGTCAGGCGTCGGCATCAGCCGGCTCCTTGCGGTGGGAAACGTCCGGCCCGTCGGAGCCGATTCCGTCCAGGTGGCCGGCCTCCGCCAGGCGGTCCAGCAGCAGGTGGAAGTACACGAGTCCGGCGTATCCGTCCCAGCGGGCCAGCATCCGGCGGACCCCCTGATAATCGAGCGGTTTGGTCAGACGCATCCAGCGCCGGAGGTTGTTGCGGGCCCCCACGTCGTCGCCCGGAAAGACGTGGGTCCGCCCCAGGCCGCGGAGCAGGACGTACTCCGCGGTCCAGCGACCGACGCCCCGAAGTTCACTGAGGCGTTTCACGGCCTCGTCATCGGGGAGGTCCGCCAACCCTTCCAGGTCCAGACGCCCTTCGGCGATTGCCTGAGCCAACTCGATCATGGCGAGGCCCTTCTGACGGCTGAACCCGAGCCGCCGCAGGCTTGCGGGACTCAACCCGGCCAGGTCCGCCGGGCGGGGGAAGGCGTGAGCGGACTCGGTGCCCTCACCGAGCGAGATGCCACAGGCCGCGGTCAGGCCATTGAGGAGGCTCACGCCCAGCGTCAGCGTCACCTGCTGGCACGCGATCGCGTTGATCACGGACTCGAAGACCGTCGCGAAGCGTGGCGGCTTCATGCCCCGGAAGCGCTGGGCGAGCGGCCCCAGCCGCCGGTCGTGCGCGGCGAACCGGTAGAACTCCGTCAGGTCGGTGCCCAGACCCAACAACCGCTCCAGCGCCGACGTCACGGCGGCCTGCATTCCGGCGCGGAGCGGCCGGCCGGCCACAGTGACTCGCAGTCGCGCCTCCTCCGGCGGCCCCGACTGGGTGACGGCCACCTCCACCGCCCCGCTCGGCAACGGCAGCACCCGGCGGTAGGTGGTGCCGTCCCAGCGATCCACGACGTTGGCCGGACGGCGACGGAGCGTCCAGGCCGTCAAGTCCAGACGGAAGGGCGATACCGGCTTCAGTTCAAAGATGCTGCGGGCCATGTTACAGGTGCCCTTCTGCTGGATACGTCACTTCCTGACCATGAACTCTAGCCATTGGGTTGAGGATGTGCGGCCTGGCACTCGCGATGCTCATGATGTCTCGAACCTCGTAGCCGCGCGCGACTAGCGCGTCGGCAATCAACGAGCGATGGCATCGCCAAGGAACCGCCTCGGCGCACATGATGGCGGTCGGCTTCCGCGTGGCCATTTCGACAAGTCGCTCTAATGCCTTCTGGAAGGCAGGCGTCTGCATGTAGTCGGCAAAACCGCGGAAGGAAGCGTTCCGCCATCCGACATTGATCGAATTGGGGGACGCATGCCGCAGACCGCTCAGGACCTTCATGTGTCGGTAGTTGATGCGCCGATGGCGCAGGGCCTTGCTGAACGTTTCGCGGTTGAATTGCGGGTTGTGCCGCGATCGCGGAATCCTACGCACATCGACCAGTCGTTTGACACCGTGTGCCCGCAGGATCTCCACCAGTTCCTCGAAGCTCCGCGTCGAATGCCCCACCGTAAAAAAAACTGGCGCTGAGCGGTTCATAGTCATTCGATCCGTTGTAACGTTGGTTGCCAGGAATCGGATTTCTTCCGAAGAGGCGACTATCCACGCCGACAGGCGGCCTCGGAGTCCTCGGCGCGGAACGGCCCGCCCTCGGTGATCAGCTTCCTGCCTGGACTGAACGAAGGCCTGATCGGCGAAATGGTCTGCGTCCGACAAGGTCTTGGGACACCCCCGACGCATTTTAGTGTCGGAAAGTCGCCGCCAGCCCGGTGTCCGTGGGCATCCTCCCGGCCGGCACGACGACCACCTCCCCGCCGGTCCGCAGAACCGCCTCGGCCAGGTCGTCGATCACGTCCCCGACCTCGGGATCGGCGAGTCGGCCGCGATGGATTTCTCCGGTCGCTGGGTCGAACCGCCCGGGGACGACCCGGTCCGCCTCGACCAGCAGCACGCCGACCCGCGATGCGGCCACCGCCTTCGCCACGTCGCACAGGTCGGACGCCGCCAGCCCCCGCGCCGCGGCCGTCCCGTGGTCCTCGGTCAGTCGGGCCAGCCGGGCGAGGTACGTCGGCTCGACCACCCGCCACACCTCGGCCCGGAGTTGCTCGGGTGTCAGCGGCCCGGGGTGCTTCGCCACGCCGCCAGGCTGGAGGAACGGGTTGCGGCTGACCCGGCGGAACTCGGCGTGGTGTTCGGGCAGGGCCGCCAGGATCAGTGGCAGCCCGGACGGGCGGGAGAAGCGGGCCAGCACCTCCCGGTCGATGACCTGGAAGAACCGCTCCGTGTCCTTGTCCACCTCGTCGTTCTTGCCCCCGGTCCCGGGGAAACTGGCCGGTCCGCCGTGGGCCAAGGCACCAGCGCCCGCACGTTTGCCGTAGACCCCGACGGCCTGGTGCGGGTCGGTCAACTGCTCCCCGAGCGCCGCCGTGATCGTGGTCGGCATGTCGCCGACGTCCACCTCGTCCAGGGCGTCCCGGTTGCCCTCGAATAGCCTGGCCTCGTGCCGGTCGAGGCAGGGGACGTGGTAGCGGTCGGCCGACTGCACCACCCGTAGCAGCGGCTTGAGGTGGAAGCTGTCTGCCACCACGACCAGCTCCTTGACCGGCCGCTGGAGCTGGAACACCTCGAACATGCCGGCCGAGGCGAGGACGGCCAGCCCGTCCCGCTGGTGCGCCCAGAAGTGGTATTCGGCGGCGAGCGCTTGGAACCGTTCGAGTAGCGAGCGAACCTCCCGCCCGGAGTACTTCTCCCGCAGGGACTGCTCGGCGTCCCGCACCAGATTCTTGTACCGGATCGGGCCCTGGAGGGCATCCGGGTTGGCCCGGTGGGTCGGCTGGTAGAGTGAGATGCACGGCGGCTCGGCCCCCTTGAGCAGCTCCCGCAGCACCTCCGTCGTAAGCGGTCGCATCGTTTGTACTCCTTGGTGTCGGTGGCAGTCCGGACCGATATTGCAAGTCTTAAGCCACCTTGCGTTCCCGAGTCGGCCGAGGCCGATCACCGGGTGGTGGGCTTATGTGGAACGAGCCCCATCCTGGGTCAGCGACCTGGCGAACCCGGCCAGTCCTTCGGCGATCCCGACGACGGCTTGTGGCTCCCCGGCGAGGTGCCGGTCCCGGTCGAGATCGATGCCGAGCCAGTGGACGTCCTGGTCGGCGGCCAGCAGCACCCACCGCAGGAAGTCCGGCGGCGGCAGCTCACCGACCTCATCCGACCCGCCCCAGCCGGCACGGTCGATGTACCGCTGGGCGCCCTCCCGGGTCGTGAAGACGGCAATCGCCTCCTCGTCGCCCGCGTCACCGGCGTGGAAGACCGGCGAAGCCAACTCGTCGGACCCCTTCCCGGCGATGACGTAGACCGCCGAACCGTCGGCGGCTGGGGGTGCGCTGCCGGCTGGCCGGGGCATGGCGGGCCGCCGCGCGGATGCCGACCCAGATCCCACGGCACCGGTGGTCCGCTCAACTTGGCCGGCCCGTTCGCTGGGGCCGGCGATCTTCATCCGCCGCCGCCGCTGCTCTCTCGCCAGGTCCCGCAGGGTGCGGGCGAAACTGACGTTCTCCAGTTCCTCGTCCGGGTTCTGGAGCAGCCCCTTGAGCGACCCGTCAATCAGGGTCTCCAGCCACCGCCCGAATCGGACGTTTTGCGGGCGCCGGTCGTACCCCTCGAAGGCGTTCAGGAACACCGCCTCCACCACGTCGGCGATCGCCAGGTCGGTGCCGACCTTCGCCTGCGCCTCGGGGTAGCGGCCGACCCACCGCCCGACCCGCTTGCGGAGCGACTCCTCGAACGGGAGCGTCGCCTTGCGGAACTGGGCGTAGTCGCCCGCGCGGATCGCGGCCTCCGCCCGCGCGGCGTCGGGTTCCCGGCTCGGGACGACCTCCTGGTAGGTGCCCTTGCCGTGCTTGTCCACCTGGTCGGCGTTGGCCCGGGCCTGCTTGTACGCCGTGACCTGCTGGACGAGGTTGGCCACGCACCGCACGAACGCCGGGTGGAAGCTGGCGTCGGTGTCGCCGCTGAACAGCGTCCTGGCGGGGAGGACCAGGGCCGTCTTGACCTGGTACTCGGGGCTGCCGCGGGGGTGGTGGAAGATGGTGACGTACAGGTCGGACACCGGCAGATCCTCGACCAGCTTGCCGAGGGTGGCCAGGCCGTCGTGGAGCCGCCGGGCGTCCTCCGGGGACAGCTCGAACTGGTTGGCGTCGATTTCGACCCGCAGGTTGTAGCTCTCGTCCGAGTACCGCATGGTTAGCCCCTCCGTGAAAAGCGGCAGCCGATCCCCAGCGCTGAAATCTCGCCAATGGAGTGGGTGCTGTGCAGACCGCGCCGTGTATCAAATGCCACAGCAACGGCCGCAAATGCGATACCAGCCTGCCGGGAGACGGTCGTAATCGGTCGTTTCGTAGTGCCCCAATTTGCCAGGCTCCTGCCCCTCCGGAAAACAATCAGAATCCTCCTCCAGAGGGACCGGCGGGCGCCCGCCGGTCACGAGACAAGTAACCGGCAGACCCGGCCCATTGTCAGTGGCCGCTAAGCCGGCAGTCGGCCCCGGAGGGCCCCGGCGATCAACGTCCGGGCGGCGTCCACCTGCTCCCAGACGTTTCACAGTAGCACCCCCTGAACCCGGCTGTCCCGCAGGTAGTAGACCGCGCCCTCGCGGTGACCGCCGAACTTCCACTACCAGTCGAAGTAGCCCTCTCCATACACCATGAGGCCGCCGAAGTAGCCCGCCGCCACAACCAGTAGGGCGACGAGAAGAAGCAGCAGCCGAAACCGCCAACTCCGAACGCCGCGACGGCTATCGATTTCCGAGAGGGCGGCGAGGATCACGGCCCCTGCTCCGATCGCCGTGCCGAGCCAGCGGTGCCAGGCCAGGATGGAGGGAGAACTGGCCCCGTAACCACCGGCCGCGTGGAGCCATCCGAGCACGGCGGCCACGATCGCGCTGCCCGCCCCCAGCAGGACGCAGAAGCGGACGGCGGGAGAAGGTTGTCGGACCCGCCTCCAGGCAAACCACAACTCGCCGGCTGCGGCCGCCAGCAAGAGCGCGATGGGGAAGTGAATCACGACCACGTGGAAGTTGCCGAGCCAGTCGAGGAACTGTCTCTTCGCGGCCGTGTCGGATGGGCTATCCGCGGCCGTGTCGGCCGGCGAGGGGGCGCTCGGCTCGGTTGGCGTGGAAGGCGCGCCGGCTTCAATCCAGGCGCGGATGATCTCCTTCTGCTCTTTGGTCAGAGGGCCGGCCTTGGCACCCTCCGCCGGCATCATCTCATCGCGGACTAGCTGCCAGAGTGCCGACTCGTCCGGCTTGGACGGCACAACTTTCTCCGGATCGGCTGCCAGCTTTTTCAGATCGAGCACGTAACCGAATTTTCCTCTGGGCTTTTGCACTTGAGGCCCGTGGCACTCGGAGCACTTGGCCTGAAACACGGCTTTCACTTCGGTGGCCAGGTCGCGCTGGCCGGGCTGGGCCGCGGCGAAGGCGGGACTAACGACCAAGACGCCAAGGACGCTAAGAGCGGATATCCGATTGAACTCGATCATCCATTCCTCCAGTCCCCATGTATCTTCGCAAAGATGTCCGCCCACTTGCGGTATCGCCGAGTGATCTCAGCCACGGTCGCTTCGCGGAATAGTTGGTTCGCTCGCCAGTTGATCATGGACGGATGCTATACCGGCAGCCGGCCTCGGAGGTTCTCGGCGCGGAACGGCCCGGCCTCGGCGATCAGTTTCCGGGCGGCCTCCACCTGGTCCCAGACGTTCCACAGCAGCACGCCCCGGACACGGCCGCCCCGCAGGTAGTAGACCACGCCCTCGCGGTACGGCTCCTTCCAGGCCGCCACTATTTCCAACCGGGCGTCCACTTCGCCAACCGCCTCGAACCCCAGCTCGAACAGGTCCGAGTAGAAGGAGGGGAGGTGGTCGTAGGAGACCGTCCGCCCGGCCATCGCCTGGCCCGCCAGCCGGCCCATCGTGTTGGCGTTGTCCTCGTGCTCGACGCGGAGCCGCTTGTCCAGGGCGGGGTTGTAGAAGTTGGCGACGTCCCCCGCCGCGTAGATGTCGGGGTGGCTCGTGCGCAGGCCGCGGTCCACCCGGATGCCGTCGTCCACCTCCAGCCCGGTCGCCTGGGCGAGTTCGACGTTGGGCGAGATGCCAAGTCCTGCCACCACGGTATCGGCAACGATTTCGCGCTCACCCTGGTGCTGATCGCCGCTGGTCTTCAGCACGGGCTTGCCCTGGCGGAGTTCGCAGCCCGTGACTCGGAACCCGGCCAGCACTTCGACCCCCTTCTGGCGGTAGAAGTCGTTGAGGAACTGTGCCAGGTCGGCCGGGAACAGGCGGCCGCCGATGCCGTCGCCGGGGAAGGTCATCACAACCTTCTCGCCGTTCAGCGCCAGGGCGGCGGCGACCTCCGACCCGATGAACCCGCCGCCGACGACCGCGAACCGCCGGCCCTTGCCGGTCAGCGCCCGCAGCCGCTCGTAGTCGTCCAGGGTCCGGAAGTAGATGACGTCGTCGCCGTCGAAGGGCAGGCGGCGCGGGGTGCCGCCGGTGGCGAGGAGGAGCTTGTCGTAGGTGTAGACCGCCCCCTGGTCGTCGGTCACGCGCCGGTTCGCCGGGTCCAGCGTTTTCGCCCGTCGGCCGAGGTGGAGGGTTACACCCTGGCTGACGGTCTTCCGCCAGATGCTCTCCAGCGGTTTGCCCTTCCAGAGCCCCTTGGAGAGTGGCGGGCGGTCGTAGGGCGGATGCGGGTCGGCACCGATCAGGCCGACCGAGCCACTGGGGTCAACCTCGCGGATGCCGCCGATGGCGGCGGCGGCGGTCATCCCGCCGCCGACGATCAGGTACGTGTAGTTCGGCATAGTTTCCTCCCTTGGTGTCTTCACTGAATGACTTCTCGGACGGCTTCATTGCCATGCCCCGCGATCAGCCGCCCGCCGCGTAAATGGTGCGGCCCCCGTCCACCGGGAGGCAGACGCCGGTGACGAACTCGTTCTCCACCAGACAGAGCACCGCCTCGGCGACGTTCTCCGGCCGCCCCTCGCGCCGCACCAGGGTCGAACGGATCGCCTCCTCGCGCTCGGCCTCGGGCATGTCCGGGGGGAACAGGACGGGCCCGGGGAGGACGCAGTTGACCCGCACCCGGGGATTGCGGGTGCCGAGTTCGACCGCCAGGCAGCGGGTCAGAGCCGGGATGGCCCCTTTGCTGACGAGGTAGGGGGCGTAGTCGAGGTACGGCCGCGCCGTCGCCCAGTCGCCGAAAGTGATAATGCAGCCGCCTTCGGGCTGTCCCACCATCACCAGCCCGGCCTGCTGCGCGCACAGGAACGTGCCGAGGAGGTTGGCCTCGAAGTTGTGGCGCACGTCCGCCGCGGTGACCTCCTCCAACCGCTGTGCCTTGTAGACGGCGGCGCAGTTGACCAGGACGTCGAGCCGTCCGAAGTGGTCCTCCACGCCGCGGACGAGGCCGCGAACCGCGGACTCCTCGGCCAGGTCGGCCTGGAAGGCCGCCGCCTCGACCCCGCGGCCGCGCAGGTGTTCGACCGTCGCGGCCGCCTCCGCGGCCGACGTGCGATAGTGGACGGCGATGCTGAAGCCCCGACCGGCCAGGGCGTCGGCGACGTGCCACCCGACGCGCTTCTTCCCGCTGCCGGTCACCAGAGCTGCGCGTTTTGCTGAAGTTGACACAGTAGCAGGATCTCCCGTCGGGCGAACAACGCGTTGCTTTGAAGCTTACTGCAACGAAATCGGCGGAATCGGAATGGGAGCCGCGGTACTACAAAATCAGCTAGTACTTTTTCTGAGCTTCTTCAGAGCCGAGCCTTTGTGCATGGCCCTGTGGTCGGTCTCGTCGCTCCTGATCAAATACTGCGGCTCCTCCTTTGAGGCCTGAACCTTGTAGCCCTTGAACCGAACTTCAGAGGTAATCACCTCCAGGATCGTCCCGCGGACTCGGCCGGCTTCCGAGTTCCACTCCACGTGATCCCCTACTTCGAAGTCGTGCGCCATCGATGTAATCCCACTGATGTCATGTACTCGGCCTATGCACTACCGAACACAAATAGTGCCTACCCCGTGGCGACGAGTGTGATTCAGGCGTTGCGACGCCGGTACGCGATGCCGTACACGGCCGACCGGGCGAGGGGTAACGGATCCTCCGAGAGTTCGATGCCGTCCACGAGCCTGGCCGGGTCGAAGAGGAGCCGGCGCTCGGCCGCCGCGCTATCCGCGACCTGCGAGAATACGGCGATGGTGCCCAGTTCGACCTGCCGCCGTTCTTCGGGCCACGGCAGCGAGCCGTCATCAACCGGGTCGCACTTGTCCGCGAGTTGAACGAGGAGGCGAAACCGAGCGGGGCCTCGGTGGAGCCTCTCCGCAAGCTCGTCGAAGAGAAAACTCCCCGGTCGGCGGGCCGCCTCGGCGGCATCCAAGTGCTCCTCGCCGGCTTCCGGCCGGATCCGGTAACGGACGTCACAGCTCGCGCCGTCCCGGTTGATAAGGCGGAAGGCGTTGACGCCGTAATAAGACTCCGTGGCGAAACTGGCCGGGGCCGGTTTGGGCGCTTCAGCGAACCGCTTCGCCTGAGGGTGGCTCGCCAGGAAGTTGGCGAGCGGCGTCGGGCTCGACACCCCGGGGCTGCTGGCGGCCAGGGCGCGGACGAACGCGAGGAATTCTTCGGCGGTACGGACCGGGAACCCGTCATACGATTGGGCGACGATGTCGGTGTCGGTCCCGCCCGGCAGGTGGAACTTGATCGCCATGCCTCTCGGGCCGGCAAGCGGGTCGCCGTCGGGCACGGTAGGGACGCCCGCGAAGTCGGAGAACCGGACCGTGATCGGCACCGAGGCACCCTGGAGGTGGGGCGCACGGCTGACGGAAGCTGCGGTCGCGGTCGGGCTGAAGGCCCCCTCGCAGACGATGCCTTTCGCATGAACGGCCCGGTAGCCGGGATGAATCCCGAACAGGGCGTGCAGCGCGTCCACGAGGTGTTCGTAGAGAAGTTGCTTCTCCGGTGCGGGATTACGCGCTGAACCTGCCATCGCCTCGCTCCTTTCCTGCCAGTAGCTGGATCATGATCCCTACACGGCCGAATCAACACGGGCGGATTCTCATCGGCCGATGTCTCTACTCACCGACACCGCCTCACGGACCATCTGGTTTGCGTAGCCCCACTCGTTGTCGTACCAGCTCATGACCTTGACCAAGTCCCCGTCGATGACCTTGGTAAGCTCAAGATCGACGACGGACGCGCGCGGATCGCCGACGATGTCCGACGAAACGAGCGGGTCGTGCGACACTCCCAGCACCCCGGCGTAGCGCTCCGTGTCGGCTTCTTCCGTGAGAACCTGGTTCACCTCGTCAACGGTCGTCGTTCGCGAGGTGACGAACGTGATGTCCGCGATCGATCCGACCGGAATTGGCACCCGGATCGCGACGCCGTCGAACCGGCCCGCATACTCGGGCAGCGCGCGCGTCGTCGCGTGCGCGGCGCCCGTCGCGGTCGGCACGAGGTTCGCCGCCGCGGCCCGACCGCGACGGAAGCGCTTGCTCGGCCCATCGACGATCGACTGAGACGAGGTGTAGGCATGCACGGTCGTCATCACCGCCTTTTTGAACCCGATGCGGCGGCCGACGACCTCGACAACCGGCGTGATGCAGTTCGTCGTGCAGCTGGCGCAGGACGTGATCGCGCGAGTGCCTCCCGGCACGTTCGCGCCATGAACAACCGTTTCCACCTCTTCATCTTTCGAGGGCGCCGACAGGAGGACCATCCGTGCGCCCGCGCGGACGTGCTTTTCGAGATCCTCACGCCGCGTGAGCGCCCCGGTGCATTCGAACACGAGCTCGACGCCTAGCTCCTTCCAGGGGAGGTCCGAAGGGTCGCGGTTGCTCAGAGTCCGCAGCTTGCGACCGGCGACCACCAGGTCGTCTCCGTCGATCACCACGGGCTTCGAGTACCGTCCGTACACCGTGTCGAAGCGAAGCAGGTAGGCGAGGTTCTCGACATCGACCAGATCGTTGACCGCGACCAACTCGATCGATGGCTCGTCGATTACCAACTTCAGGATCGCGCGTCCGATTCGTCCCAGACCGTTGATGGCGACTTTGGTGCTCATCCCGCTCTCCCTACGTTGGTTTAGCGTTCGCCCCGGGGACGCCGGTGGCCTCCTCGCGGTCGCTCGCCCTCTCAGCCTGGGCGCGGGCGATCGTGTCGAGGGCCAGGGCCGAATGTGCGTAGGCGCCGCCGGCCCGCATCTCGGCGGCGACCCAGACGGCTTCCATGACCTCCTCCGCCGTCGCCCCGTGCCGGAGGGCGGCGGCGGTGTGCCCGCGGATGCAGTACGGGCACTGCGTCACGTGCGCCACGGCCACGGCGATTAACTGCTTCGTTTTCACGGGGAGAGCCCCGTCGGCGAACACGCTCCGACTGAACGCCGCGAAGGCCTCGGCCGGTTTGGGGGCCAGGCGCTTGCGATCCTCGGCGAGTTCCCCGGTCGCCGCCGGGTACATCTGCTCCTGCTCGGACATGACTCCCGACTCCTCTCGTGACTGGGCGATACCTGGTTGGGGAATGTGGTTGCTCACATTACCCGCGCGCTGAAGCCGGCGGCGTTGAGCGCCTCGACGAGGGCGGCGGCGTGGAAGTCACCGGTGACCTCGAAGGTCGTTGCCCTGGGCGCGGCCGTATCGCCGGTGACGCCGTCCACGGTCGCGATCGCCTCCTCGATGGCCTCGCAACACAGCCCGCAGCAGTTATGGATGCCCGACACCTTCGCGCTTTTCACTCTGCCGTTGGGAACGTCGCCCACGGGCTTCATCGCCAGGTTCTGATTGTCGGAGGTGCCATAGAAGCCGGCAGCGGCGAGGGCGTCGAGAGCCTTCCGGGCGGCTGAGTCGTCGCTCGCCGTCAGGGTTACGGTCCCGTTCTCCATGTCGCAACGGGAGCCGACCCCCTCCACGCTCCTGATAGCTGCGTTAGCTGCATTGACGCACCCCTGGCAGCAGAGGTGGACCCCCGTCAGCTCGACCTTGATCTCGGTTCGTGTCGCCATGATTTGTTCCTCTCAATCGTGTTGTAGCCCCGGACCGGGGGAGCGATTCCCGTGGGCGAGTTGTGCGGTCCTCTTCTGAGCGATGAGCCTCAGCAGCGCCCTCTGTGGCTCGACGAACTTCCTGATGCCCTCCTCCATCAGCCCGCGTTCCAGCGCCGCCATGTCCACCGTCCGGTCGATCTCGGCGACGATGTCCGGCGACGGCATCTGGTCGACGTGGCGGGTGTAGGTCTTCGGCGATTGCTCCACGGCTGCGTTCGTGGCCGGCGGGTTGGTCTGGATGTCGCCGCCGGCGAACGCTTCCACGTACCGGTCCGGCGGGTCGCCGGGCCTCTTCACCACGGTGCTGGCGAAGACGATCTCCTGTTGCAGCCGCAGACCCTTGTCCCGCCAGAACGCCTGGTTCTCCCGCCAGACCCGTTTGGCGTTCACGATCCCGACCATCCCCTGGGCGGCGGGACTCAGGTCGGGAGCGTGTTCCTCCGTGTAGACGTCCACGCGCGACACGAAGACGCTGTAGACGCTCTTGAAATCACGAAGCCCGTTCTTGCGACGCCGCGCCCCGCGCCAGATCGCATCCCGGGCCAATTGGTACTGTCGCTCGGTGAACATCAGCGTCACGTTGATCGTGACGCCCGCAGCGGCCAGCCCCTCCAGTGCGTCCAGGCCAGCTTCGGAAGCGGGGACTTTGATCATGCGGTTCCTGTGGCCGGCCGCCCATTTCTGGCCGAGTTCGAGGTATCGCCGCACGCGCTCCGGATTGTCCAGCCCGGTGGCATCGTCCTCGATGAGCGGGTCCAACTCGAAACTCACGTACCCATCGTTCCCCTCCGTCCGCTCCCACGCGGGCAGGAACACCCTCTGGGCCGCCTCGACCAGTTCGTCGTCCAGTGCCCACGCGATCTGGTCGTCGGTAAGGCCTTGCCCGATGAGTTCGCCGATCCGGCCGTCGAAGTGTCCCCGGCCGATGATCTTCGAGACAATCGTCGGATTCGAGGTGGCACCCGTGACTCCCCACGCGCGGTTCTTTTGAAGTTCGTCGGGTTCCACCCCGTCCAGCCAGACCTTCGTGCCGGTCGCGATGAGTGATGCCAGCGACATGACGAACTCCTGTTGAGTGGCGCCGCCTGTTACCGAGATCCGGGACCGTGGGTTCCTTCCCATCAAGCATGCTGGGGCACATCGGGCTTCGTCGCGATCAAGCTTTGGATCTCGGACACCTTCCAGTTCAGGAAGAGGACATACGACACCGTGACGACGACCCCTCTGCCACCCATCGTCTGCATCTCCAGGTCGCCGGAGCCCAGTCCCAGAATCCAGTGGCGAAACAGGTCGTTCTGCCTCTTGGTGAACACCATGTTGTCCGTTTCATAACTGTTCTCCACTGCGCCGAGGACGTACTCGTGGGTGACCTGCCCCGGTCGGACCCTGTAGTGGACCCCATTGTCGAGACCAAAAACCGGCGATTCTTAGCTACTCCATCGCCGGCTCTTCTGACCGCCCCGCCCGGTACACCTCGGCCGGGGTCTTGTACCCGAGGGACTGGTGCAACCGGGCCTCGTTGTCG
>DASSAT010000723.1:0-4253 GCA_035699305.1 Fimbriiglobus sp.
TCACACCCCCGCCGGGACCTCGCTGCGCGAGCCGGCCGGCGGCGGGGTGAGGATCACGAACTGCAGCGCCTCGTCGGCCCGCGCCCGGACCTCGGCGTCCGAGTCGGTCTGGACCTGCTTGAGCACCGCCGCCACCTGCGCATCGCCGGGGGCGATCTTCGCCAGCAGCGTCGCGCACCGGCCGCGCAGGTCCGCCGACGGCGACCGCACCCCGGCCAACAGCGCCGTCACCGCGCCCCGGCCGATCCGGCGGATCGCCACCGCCACCACCGCCCGGCTGCGACTCTCCGGTTCCGCCAGCAGTTGCACCAGCACCGCCGCCGCCGGGTGCGCCGCCGGGCCGAGCCGGCCCAGCGCCCCAGCACAATCGCGGCGGACGCTCGCATCGCTATCCTGAAGCCCGGTGGTCAGGGCCGAAAGCGCCGCCTGCGCGGCCGGCCCCTGGTCCCCCAGTGCCCGCGCCGCCCGCCGGCGAACCCGGGGCGACTCGTCGGTCAACGCCTGGGTCAACGGCGGCACCCGCTTGGCCGACGGCACCGGCAGGTCCGCCAGCGCCACCACCGACAACTCCCGCACCTGCGGGTTGGGGTGGCCCAGCGCGTCGGACAACACCTTCAGGGCCAGCGTGCTCTGCGAGTCGTTCAACCCGTGCATCAGCACCGTGAAGACTAGCTTGTGCATGAGTTGGGGCGAGAGCTGTTCCATAGCGATGCCGGGGGGTCAGTGGGCGTGACTCAGACGTCCTCACGGCGGTCGGCTGGAGGGGCACCCCGACCATCGGCAATTTAGATCACGGCGGCGAGCCGGACCGAAGATTCCGACGAAATCGAACCCGCCGGGCTTCCACTTCGGCGTCGCTTTCGTCGGCCGACGGATTTCCGGCTCGACCGGAGATTCCGAAGGGTCGGTTGATGCGGCGGCGGAACCGCGGCGCTAGCGATGGCGAGCGCGGTTCGCGCCCGGCCGCGACGGACGGGAGTTCCCGCTGGGGCTGTTATGTGGGATACTGACTCCGTCCTGGTTGCGAGGTCCGCCCGTGTCCGAGCCGGTCCCCTGCCCGACCTGTCACTCCCTGCTGCGCCTGCCGCCCGGGGTCAGCACGGTCCGCTGCCCGACCTGCAAGACGGTGCTGGCGGTCGAGCCGGCCGACGCCCCGTCGCCGGCCCCGGCGGCCCCACCGCTGCCGTTCGGCCGGCCGCGCCCGGCGACGCCGATCGCCCCGCCGCGGGCGGCGCCGGTCCCCACCGCCCCGCCGAAGCGCGCCCGACTCGCCCCGGACCAAAGCCCCTACGACAGGCCGGCCGGGGACGGCGAGCCGGACGAGGACGAGAAGCTCCGGCAGATGCGGCGCGACCTGGCGGAACTCGAAGAGAAGGAGATCGAAGAGCAGGAGTGGCTGGAGGAGTTGGCCGGCTACTGCAAGCACGGGCGGACGGCGATGCACCTCCTGACCTGGGGGGTGCGGGCGTACGCGCTGGCGATCCTGATCCAGCTCGTCGCCGTCGCCGCCGCCGGGTTCCAGATACCCGCCGTCGTTGTCCTGGCGGTGCCGACGTGCCTGGCGTTCGCGGGCATCGCGTCGCTGCTGTTCGTGGTCGGGTTCGGGTTCGCCATCGCCGGCCCGCCGCAGAGCCGGCACATCGGCGTGATGGGGCTGGTGATCGGCATCCTGCACGCGCTCGGCGCCGTCCTCCAGCCGGGGAACCTGGCAATCATGGCGGGTGCCCAGGGAATCGAGAACAGCGGCAAGGGGTTGTGGTCGGATTTCCTGATCGTGCAGGACATCCTCGGGCTGGCGACCGACCTGCCGCTCTTGGCCGACCACCCGACCCGGTTCCTCCAGAGCTACAACTGGTCGATCCCCGGGATGGTGGTGGCGGCGCTGGAGTTCACCCAACTGGTGCTGCTGGCGATGCTGACCCAGCACTACGCCACGTCCGGCAAGGACCCGGAGACCGGGCACCGGGCGTTCACCACGGTCAACCGGGTGTTCTGGGTGGTGCTGCTGGCGTGCAGCTTCCGCATGGCGGCGGCGGGCATCTTCGACAACCTGCACCCGGACGACATGCTGTTCGTCGTCGGGGTCGCGATCCACGGTGCGATCACGTTCAGCTGCTACTTCGCGCTGACGATCGCGCTGTTGTTGTTCTCGCGGACCATGTCCGACACGATCGACCTGGTGGACCACCGCCGGTTCGTCGATAAGCGCGACCGGCTGGAACTGTAATCACCACAATTTGGGAGGCGAGGCTCACCAACTGCTTGAGACACTACGATGCTCTGTTGAAAACCTCGCCGTCGGGTGGCTCTGTCTTCAGCCCGAAGGGCTGGGAGTTCTCAGCCCAGGGCAACGCCCTGGGGACGCGGCCCCCACCTCCGCAGCCCTGAAAGGGCGAGACAGCGGGGCCGTGTGTCGCCCTTTCAGGGCTCCGGTGCGGTTGGCCTCCTTCCCAGGGCTGCGCCCTGGGCTGAGAACTCCCAGCCCTTCGGGCTGAAGACCGGGCCGTCACATCACGAACATTTCAACAGAGCAACACTACGACGGGCGTGATAGCTTGCACGCCCGGCGGCGGTGGGGGATGATAGGCCGGTCAAGCTCAACACGAGTGCGGTGGTGTCCGCCGGTCGTTTCGCGGTCGATGAACGCGCCGGCGCCGAACGCGGGACCTCTACCATGAACGAACCGCGCGATCCGAACCTGACGACCGACCTCCCGGTCTCCGCCGCGGCCCCCGATCCGCTCGCCACCGTCGATCATGCCGGCGGTTCGGTCGGCGCCGAGGAAACCCATCCCGCCAGCCCCACGTCCGCGGACCCGCTCCCGGTCATCCCCGGCTACCGCGTCCTCCGCGAGATCGCCCGCGGCGGCATGGGCCGCGTCCTCGCCGCCCACGACCTCACCCTCGACCGCGACGTGGCGGTGAAAATCCTGCTCCCCGGGGCCAACGCCGGCCGGTTCGTGCGCGAGTCGAAGATCACCGCCCGCCTGCCGCACCCGGGCGTCCCGCCGGTCTACGCCCTGGGGACGCTGGACGACGGCTCGCCGTTCCTGGCCATGAAGTTGGTGGCGGGGCAGACCCTGGCCGCCGAGATGAAGGCCGACGATCGGCCGCGGCTGTTGCCGGCGTTCGCCCAGGTGTGTCAGGCGGTCGGGTTCGCCCACAGTCGGGGCGTCATCCACCGCGACCTGAAGCCGGCCAACGTCATGGTCGGGGCGTTCGGCGAAGTCCAGGTCATGGACTGGGGCCTGGCCAAGGAGTTAGCCAGCCGGGATGTCGCGGTCGATGACCCGGACGCGCCCGCAATCGCCGACGGCGGCACGCCCGGAGAATCGACCGATCACCGAACGGAGGCCGGGCTGGTGATGGGGACGCCGTGGTACATGGCCCCCGAGCAGGCCCGCGGCGAACCGACGGACGCCCGGTGCGACGTGTTCGCCCTCGGCGGTATCCTGTGCGCCATCCTCACCGGACACCCGCCGTTCCGCGGCAAAACCACCCGAGAGGTGTTCCAACGGGCCGCGGCCGGCGATCTGGCCGACGCCCTGGAGCGGCTGGACGGGTGCGGGGCGGACGTGGAGCTGGTCGCGCTGTGTCGCCGCTGCCTGAGCGCGGCCCCGGCCGACCGTCCCGCGACCGGGCAGGCGGTGGCCGACGACCTGGCGGCCTATCTGGGCGGCGTGCAGGACCGGTTGCAGGCCGCCGAGCGGGAGCGGGCCGTCGCCACGGCCAAGGTCGTCGAGGAGCGGCGGCGGCGAAGGGTGCTGCTCATCGCGGGGGCGCTGGTGGTGCTCGTCCTCGTCGCGGGGGTGATCGGCACGACGCGAGGCATGTTCGAGGCGAAGCGCCAGAAGCAGTTCGCCGAGGAGGGATGGGGGAAGGCCGAGGCCGAGACAAAGCGGGCCGAGCAGAACTTTGCCTCGGCCCGTACCTTGGTCCTTGACATGGGCGCGCGGGTCGGCGTGATCGAGTCCGGGCAGAGCAACCCGAAGCTGGCGGACCTCGCCAGGAAACAGGCCCTCGACAAAGCCCGGGAGCAATTCGAGCAGTTCCGCGCCGGCCGTCCCGATGACCTGTCAGTTCAGTTGCAAGCGGCCAAACTCCACCGGTACGCCGCGAACGTCTCCCGAACCCTGAGCGAGTTCACGGCCGCGAGGGCCGCGTACGACGCCGCGCTGCACATCTACGAGGACCTGACGATCCGGTTTCCGGACGACGCCGCAATCCGCGACCAACTGGCCGAGACGCTCGCGG
>DASSAT010000724.1:0-13388 GCA_035699305.1 Fimbriiglobus sp.
GCCTGCACCTCCCGGGCGAACCGGGCCGCCGTCCGCGGGTCGGCGGACAACTCCGGGCGGACGAACTTCACCGCGCACGGCCGCTTGAGCAACCGGTGCTCGGCCAGCCACACCTCGCCCATGCCGCCCTCGCCGAGCCGCTGCTTGAGGGCGTACTGGCCGACCTGCGCGGCCCGCCGCTCGGCCTCGAACGCCCGCCGCTGGAGGGCGGCCGCGCGGGAGGCGGCGAAGACCGCGATGGCCGCCGGAAACATCAGAATGAGCACACACTGGACGGCCAGCGCGAGGACGTGGCCCTCGCGCAGGATCGAGTTGACCGCGGCCGCAGCGGGAATCACTGCGAACGGGACGGCGGTCAGCGCGGCCACCCCCAGGAGACTCCGTCGCCGGGTGTTGGGGATCAGCACCCCGTAAGCCAAAATGAGTGTGATGAACCCTTGCAGCGAGGCCAACCCGCGGAACCCAATCGCCAGCGACAGCGCGTTCCGCGCCGCCCCTTCTAGGTCGGCCAGACCCTCGAACCTGTTGTGCCCGTTGTAAGCGGCGTGAGTGGCGAAGAAAATCAATTCCCATAGTCGCAGTGACCGGAGCGACATCCCCGACAAACGCCACAGGACGAGGGTTCCGATTAGGCTCTCGGCGAGCGGCACGGCGAGTCGCCACCAATGACCCTGGGCAGGCCGGAGCGCCGAATCTTCCGCCGACCTCGGCACGACCATGCTCAGCGCGGCCAGCAGGACGAAGAAGGCGAGGGCCAGCAGGTGGACAAGAATCAGGCGGGAGCGGAGGAGCCGGCGAAGTTCCTCGTAGAACCCCGACCCGGCGGCGCCCGGAGCAGGGAATGCGGCCGTCGCCGCGTCGGGCGCGTAGGTGGCGGTGGCCGTGCCGTTCGGCTTAGCCATCGGGGGTCACTCCGCGGCTCGGGACGGGGGCAGGGCCGGGTTCGCCGAAAGCCGGAACGGGCCGAACTGCTCGAAGAAGTAGCGGAACTGGAGGTCGCGGACCGCCGACGGCACGCCGACAACGAACCGCAGCCGTCGCGGCCCCGTCACCTTGCCGTCCACCGGGATCACGGGCTTGCCGTCCTCGACCAGTACCAACTCGTGCGGCTCGTACTCGTCCTCGCGGCTGGCGAACGGTGCCGGAAGTACCGCGCTGGCGGGGACCAGTCGCAGGTCGTCCACGTCCCAGTGGCTCATCGGCTCGGTCTGCGACGGGTCGGGGAAGATCGTCGCCTCGATCTCGTACCACCGCAGTTCCGGCCGGTCGCCGGCGTGGGCCGGCCGGACCGCGTGGACGTCCACCGTCGCCCCGCGGAGGACCCGGCTCTTGACGTCGATCAGCCCCTTCGTCGCCTCCTCGCCGAACCGGGTGATCGTCATGCGGACCGCGTGCCGTACCAGCCACCGGCCGGCGGACACGAGCAGCAGGAACGTGCCCGCGGAGACGAAGAGCGCCTGCCACCAGTCGAGGTAGCGGAACGCGGCGACCGTGGCGACGAGGAAGACGAACAGCGCCGCCAGGAGGAGGTAGAAGATGCGCGCGCACACGGGAGGCTCAATCTCCCGCCGGGGCGGCATACAGGCGGAACAGCCTCGGGAACCGGCGGCGCATCTCGGTCTCGTCCTCGAAGTCCCAATCGATCCCCTCCGGCGGGGGCGGCGGTAGGTCGGCCTCGACCCGGTCGAGCCGGTCGTAGAAGTCGTCGCGGCCGGTCGCCTCCTCGTAGACCCGCACCGCCGCCACGTCTAGCCCGAACCCGGAGACCGGCTCGCCGTCGAGCACGTCGGCCAGGGTGTCCGGGTTCTTCAATGCCATCTCGTAGATGTGCCGGCCGCGGCCGATCAGCCACGCCCGGAAGTCGTGGAACCCGTCGTCCGAGCAGCCGCCGTTGACCAGGTACGCTGCCCCCCACAGGTCGAGGGCGTTGGCGGCGGCCATCAGCTCGTCGAACCGGGCCTGGTAGGCGACCAGTTCCTCCACGGGCAGGCCGGCGAGGTCCTCCTTGAGCGCCTCGAAGTGTTCGGCCCCGTCGGCCCGGTAGGCCGACTCGGTCAGCTTCCAGAAGCGTTTCCACTCCATGACGCCGGCCCCCCGCGGTGTCGGTCCGGGCAGTGGGTCGAGTGTAACCGGTCGGCCGGCGGGGGGGAACGGGCTGGTCAGTCGGATTCCCCCACGGCGTAGGCGGCGAACAGCTTCGGGTATCGGCGGCGCATCCGGGCGTCGTCGTCGAAGTCCCAGCCGTCCCCGAGGTCGGGCATATCGAACTTCAGCTTCGGGTACTGGGCCTTCAGCGCCTCGTAGTAGTCGCCGCGGCCGGTGGCGGCGCTGTAGGCGTCGTAGGCCGGGTTGCACTCGGCCTCGACTTCCCCCTCCCCCTTGAGCACGTCGGCCAGCGAGTCCGGGTTTCGGAGGGCCGCCTCGTAGGTCGGGCGCCCTTGCAGCAGGAGCCAGTCGCGGAAGTAGTCGAACCCGTCGTCGGAGCAGCCGCCATTGATGAGGTACGCGGCCCCCCACAGCTTCCAGGTGTAGGACTTGCGGTGCAGGGTGTCCCACCACCGGCCGAACGCCAGGATGTCCTTCGTCGGCAACTTCGCTAGCCGGACCGCCAGCCGCTCGGCGTGCTCGTCGGGGTCGAGCCGGCGGCTGGCCCGGATGTGCTCCCAGAACTCGTCCTTGGTCATCGGGTCCTCGGGGCCGGTGGCGCGGGTCGCCACGGAGGGCGGCCACTACCCGCATCGTAGGGGCTGCCCTCCGTGGCGGCCCGCGCCGCTAGTACCTCGCCCTGGCCGGCGCCGGCGCCGCGGCCCCGTTGCGGCTCGGCTCCGGCGGCCAGTCCTGCCAGTTGTTCGCCTGCCGCCAGAACGCCAGCGGATTGTCGTACACCACCTTGCGGACCGCCTCCTCCGGGTGGCCACGGCGGCGCATCTCCTGGATCAGCTCCGGCACCGCCAGCGGATCGGATTTGCCCCAGTCGCCGGCCGAGTTCGCCAGGATACGGTCGGTGCCGACCATCTCGACGATGTCGCACGCCCGGGCGGGGGTACACTTCGTCGTCGGGTACAGCGTCATCCCGCACCAGAAGCCGTTGTCCAGGGCGAGCCGGACAGTGTGCTCCTCCACGTGGTCGATGCAGACGCGGTGCGGCTTGACGCGCCGGTCGTTCTTGAGCATGTCCACGATCATCCGGGTGCCCTTGTACTTGTCCTCCAGGTGCGGCGTGTGGATCAGCACCAGCTCGTCGGTCGTGGCGGCGAGGTCGAGGTGCTCCTGGAAGACGGTCGCCTCGTTGGCGGTGTTCTTGTTCAGCCCGATCTCGCCGATGCCGAGGACGTTCGGCTTCGCCAGGAACTCGGGGATCATGGCGATGACTTCGCGGGAGAGGGAGACGTTCTCGGCCTCCTTGGCGTTGATGCACAGCCAGGCGTAGTGGCGGACGCCGAACTGGGCGGCGCGCTTGGGTTCGTACTCGGTGAGCTGGCGGAAGTAGTCGTGGAAGGCGGCGGCACAGCCGCGGTCGAACCCGGCCCAGAACGCCGGCTCGCTGACGGCGGCGCACTGGGCGTAGGCCATCCGCTGGTAGTCGTCGGTGGTCCGGGAGATCATGTGGATGTGCGGGTCGATGTAGCGCATCGGTGGACCTCCGGGGTAGGTGCGCTCAGTATACCCGCCTTCCACCGGGCCAGCGACCCGCCTCCCACCACGCTGGTCAGTGTGTTCGCCCCGGGATCAACGATGAGCGCTACTTATTGGGCCTGGTCGCCGTGCGGAAGAAGCTCTCGTCCACCGCGGCCGGCCGCGGGTTCGCCACCGTCAGCGGCGCCTTGTCGGCGTAGCGCTTCTGTTCTTTCCCCAGGAGCGACATCATCTCCCGGACCCGGTTCGCTTGGGCCGGGTCGGCGGCCAGCGACTTCAGCTCGTCCGGGTCGGCCTTCAGGTCGAACAGTTGGGTGACGTCCACCTTCGGGTAGCGGATCAGCTTCCAGTCGCCGCGACGGACGGCCCGCTGCACGTCCTTGTAGGCCAGGAACACGGTGTCGCGGACGCCGTTCTTCTCCCCGCGCATCATCGGCGCCAGGCTCCGGCCGTCCAGCCCGTCCGGCACCGTCGCGCCACAGAGGTCGGCCACCGTCGGGAAGATGTCGAACAGATAGACCAGCGCGTCGCTGCTCCCCGGCTTGATGCCGGGGCCGGCGAAGACCAGCGGCGCCTTCATGCTGTGCTCGTAGAGGTTCTGCTTGCCGAAAAGCCCGTGGCTGCCGATCGCCAGCCCGTGGTCCGCCGCGAAAACGATGATGGTGTTGTCCAGCTCGCCGAGGTCCTTCAGCGCCGCCACGACCCGGCCGGCGTTGTGGTCGATCGACGAGATGCAGGCGTAGTAGTCGTGCAGGTGCTTGCGGACCACCGCCGGGGTCCGCGGCCAGGGGGCCAGCGCCTCGTCCCGGGTCAGCAGATCGCCGTTGTCGAACGGGTGAAACGGCTTGAAGTTCCGCGGCAGCGGGATTGACTCCTGGTCGTAGAGCTTCATCCACTCGTTCGCCGCCACCCGGGGGTCGTGCGGCCCCTCGAAGGCGAGGAACAGGAACACCGGCTTCTTCCGGTCCCACCCGGACTTCAGGAACGCGACCGCCCGGTCGGCCGCGGTCCGCCCGTGGTGGCCGGACGTCCGCTCCCGCTTCTCGTTCAGGTAGGCGCTGTGGTGGAACGCCTTATGGTACTCGCGGGCGGTGTTCCCTCGCTTGCCCAGGTGCCAGGTCTCGTACCCGTCCTTGCCCATCACGTCCGCGAAGGTGCCGTCCGCCTTCTTCGGGTCGTAGCGGAACAGGGACTTACCGCTGAGCAGCATGTGCCGGGACGGGTTGCACACCGCCCCGACCATCGAGCCCATGCAGTAGGTGTTGCGAAAGACGAACCCGGACCGGACGAGCAGGTCCAGGTTGGGCGTCTTCACGGTCGGGTTGCCGAGGGCCGCGACCGCGTCCGCCCGCATGTCGTCGGCGAGCAGGAACACGACGTTGGGCCGGTCGGCCGCGCGGGCAGGACCGGCGGCCAGGGCCAGGACGAGTCCGGCGGTCAGGCGGAGCGGACGCATGGGAACCTCCTTCACCACCCCCAGTTACTTCTTCTTTTTCTTGATCTTCTGGCGGGGCAGCTCGGGGTTGTTCACGGTCGGGAGCTGTTTCCTCAGGTCCGCCTTCAGGTCGGCGTACTTCGGGTCGCTGGCCAGGTTGGTCCACTCGAACGGGTCGGCATCGTGGTCGTACAGTTCCTCGCCGCCGTCGGCGTAACGGATGTACCGCCACCGTTCGGTGCGGAGGGCGTGGCTGTTCCGGTGGAACGTGGTGATCGCCGGCCTGTCCCACGCCACCTTCGGGTCGCGCAACAGCGGCTTGATTTCCTCGCCCTCGACGTGGCTCGGCTTCGTTACGCCGCAGAGCGAGCACAGAGTCGGGTACATGCTCATCAAGTCAACCGTGCGGCCGCACACCCCGCCGGGCCGAGTGACGCCCGGCACCACCCAGATGTACGGCATCCGGGTCGCCTCCTCCCACAGGGCGAACTTCCGCCAGTGCTCCTTCTCGCCCAGGTGCCAGCCGTGGTCGCCCCAGAAAACGACCACCGTCCGGTCCTTGTGCGGCGACTTGTCGTAGGCGTCGAGCAGCCGGCCGACCTGCGCATCGCAGTAGGCGATGGCTGCCAGGTACGCCTGCACCGCCTCCTTCCACCGGCCGGACTTGAGCATCGTCGCGTGGTCGCCGCCCGGCTTGGCCATCTTGACGCCCGCGGCCGGCACGTCCGCCAGGTCGTCCTTCCGGTTCGGCGGCAACTCGATGGAGTCGAGCGGGAACAGGTCGTAGTACTTCTTTGGCACGTCCCACGGCATGTGCGGCTTGTGCAGCCCGACCGCCAGGAAGAACGGCTTATCGTGCTTCGCCCCGAGCTGCTTGATGCCGTAATCGACGATCGACTCGTCCGAGAGCTTCGAGTCGTCGGTCAGGGGTTGGAACCGGATGCCGCCGACGCCGTGGTCCTTGGCCGACGGGTGTGGCGTCGCCCGGTCCTTGCCGCCGACGAAGTAGTCGGTCCACTCGCCGGGCCGGTGGGCGTTGGCGTGGTAGATCTTCCCCGTCCCGAAGACCTCGTACCCGGCGTTCAGGAACTGCGTGGTGAGCGTCTGCTCCGTGGGGACGACTGGCTTCCAGTCCTGTCCGTTGTCGTAGACGCCGGTGCTGCCGGGCCGCCGGCCGGACATGACGGCGGCCCGCGATGGGTTGCACACCGGGGCGGCACAGTAGGCCCGGGTGAACGTCACGCCCATCTGCGCCAGCCGGTCGATGTTCGGCGTCCGGGCCTGCTTGTTCCGGCCGAGGTGCCCGATCCAGTGGTTCAGGTCGTCCACGGCGATGAAGAGCACGTTGGGCGGGTCGGCGGCGGTTAGCCGCGAGGCGAAGCCGAGCGCCAACACGCCCACGAGAGCGGGGAGAAGGCGGAACACGTGGGTCCTCCTGGCTCGTAGGGAGACCGACCCTCGACAGTACATAGAGCGATCCCCAGTGTTGCCGCGATCGCAAGGCGTTCACCACAAAGGCACAGAGGTCACACAAAGAAGACACAAAGGAAGGCAGGGTCGGTCTTCTTTCTTCTTTGTGTTCCTTTGTGTGACCTTTGTGCCTTTGTGGTGAACGCCTTGGGCCTGGCACACCCCAGTACCTACAAGGCAAAGCTGGGGATCGCCCCCGGTCAACACGTCCTTTGCTTGGCCTGTCGGACAGGTTACGATGGCGCGCCCGGTCAAACAGGGACGACGTTTCCGCCGATCCGAAAGGGGTGCCCGCGATGACCCGACGACTGACCCTCGCCCTGGTCGGGCTGGCGTCCGCGGCCGGGGGCTAACCGCCGCCGACCGCAAGCCGAACGTGATCGTGATTGTAGCCGACGACATGGGGTACGCCGACGCCTGGAAGGCGTGGAACACCGAGTTGGTCGATCTCCACTGGGGCTAGCCGACGCGGAAGAAGAAGTGACCCGGCGTCGGGACAGGCACCAAAGACACGCGAGGACAGCCGTACCTTTGTACTGAAGCCTCACGGTCGCAGACCCACATCGAGAGCGGGATGGGGTGCAGCTGGCCCAGGGATCACCAACGCCCGCGGTCAGCTGCTATCCATTCGTCAGGGCTAATGAATCCAATCGCCACTCTTTGGTAGGTCATCGAAGACTGACAAACGTAGCAAAAACTTCTAGCTTCGTCGCAACCATCCCCACGTCTGCACATTTTCGGATGGGGTGAACTAATCAAGGATTACGAGTTGGCTGAAAATCGGTCCCGTAAAGAATATTCTTGATTTGCAACAATAACAGTTGTACGATTTTCACAGAATTCAGCCGGGACATTCCCGTGCGGCAGTACACGGAAGTCCACTTAACTGGGTGGCAGTCATCCGCGACTACGTGGCGGTTTGACCGGACGCCATCGGCCGTTCGAGGAACTCATCGGACTGATTGAATCCGCCCCGATCAGGAGGCGAAGCGTGCAGTTGGTTGAGGACGCCCACGACCCCTTCTTCCCCTCGAGGAGGGCTGCCCATGGAAACCGCTCCCTGCGCCCGGGAGCTGCTCGAACCGGAACCGACCCTCGGCCTGTTGGGGGATGAGCGACTGGCGACCCTGGTCCGAGAGACGGGGCACCAACTCGCCCGGGACGAGCTGATCGCCCGCACCTCGCGGCAGCGGGTGGACCTCGTCCGCCGGCTGGCGCGGGACACCGGGTTGAACGATGCGGACCGGGCGGACGTCCTGCAGGAGGCCGTCTTCTGGACGCTCGAGGCGATCCAGCATTACCAGGGCCAGGCCCGCGCGGCGGCGGGCGGGTGTAGTTTCCGGTCGTTCCTCCACCGGGTCATCGCCTGCCGGTTCATCGACTTCCTCCGGCACCGGCACCGCTACCACCGGCACTTCGTCCACATCGGCGGCACGCTGTCGGCCGACCTCGACCGGTTCTTCAACCCGACGCGGCCGGGCGGAGCACACCCCGAAGTGAATGGGCACCCGCAGGAGTTCGATGAGGGGGAGACGAGCGTTCGCCTTGAGCGGCATCTGGACCGGCTTGGCGTGCGGACCCGCCGGCTGTGGGAGCTGCTGACCCGGGGGGCGACGGTCGTCGAGATCTCGGCGGTCTTCCAGATCTCTTACGACGCCGCGAAGCGGCGGCGCCGTCGGCTGATCATTCAATTGCGGAAGTCGGTGCGGGCGGACCGCTGACCGAACCGGATTAACCGCCCAGGTCGTCGCACCGTTCTGTTCGACCCAACAGCCCCATGTCGTATTTTTTGCATTTTCGCCCGCCCTGACATTTCTCCCGCATCGAATAACCAATTAGGAGCAATTTTCTGTTCGGCGCTTGACGTGCGCCATCGGCAGTGTCTGACAGGAATCGCGTTGTTCTGAGTCTTCGGCGGAGGGTCTAAGCCTTCTGCCGTCCGGTGTTTCGACAACGACGTTGGTATTAACACGGCTTGCGGCCCCTCCCGCATGTCGCGGAGAGGGTACGCGCCGAAAGGGATCGTCTCTTACTCCATTCGAGGACGGCACCATGACCCGTTCCAGCTTCGAGAAGAACCGGATCGCTCGCCTCATGAAGAGCTTCGTCCGCCCGGACCGTTCGGCCAAGAGCCACGGCCCGCGGTATCGACCGCGCATCGATCAACTCGAAGACCGCGTCGTGCCCGCGGGCGGCGACTTCTCCCTCGACTTCACCGCCGCCGCCCCGTTCACTTACAGCCACGCCACCGGCGGCGGGGCGTTCGACGACCGGACGATCGGCAAGACCAACGACGTGGTCGAATCCCTGGAGGGCGGGGACTTCGCCTGCGGCGACATCGTGACGTACCTGGTCGAGATCACGGTCGAACCCGGGGCGGCCAACAACCAGACCATTAACCTCGACTTCGAGTTCCTGGCCGACACGACCGGTCAGTCCGGGGCGGGCCACGACGACGTCGTGGGGATGTCGATCAACCGCGGTCCGATCCTGTTCGACACCGACGGGGACGGTGACCTCGACAAGGTCGGCGACAACGCGGACGGGAGCGATTCCGGACTGAAAGACGACGGCGGTAGCACCGTATCATTTACCAAGACTCTGCCGAGCGACCCCTTCCACCAGGGGACCACGAACCTCTTCGCTTCCGCCACTATCACCGACCTCGACGGGGGCGAGGTCGTGATCCTTCGCATCGACACCCATATCGACTGCGACTTCAACGAAAGCCCGACCGGCAACTTGCAGGCGAGCATCAACGACGCCGACGTCATCGCACCGGCGGGCGAGGCCGGCAACATCAGCGTCGGCCAGCAGACGGTCCCGTTCAAGCACCTCGAGGACCTTCGGGAGCCGGCCTTCACCATCGACAAGACTGGCGACACGCTCAGCAAGATCGGCGACCCGACCAGCTACACGATCACCATCGTCAACACCGGCGAGCTCCCGCTGTACCCGCAGAGCATCGTTGACGACAACCCTGGGGTGGGGTCGATCCCCGCGTCGGCCTTCACGGAGACCGGGGGGACGATCAACTATGTCCTGGAACCGGGCGAGACGTGGACGCGCACCTACAGCGCCAATATCCCGGCCGGCGCCTCGGACCCGTTCGTCAACACGGTGACCGCGACCTTCGACACGTCGTCGGGCCTGAACGGCACCGAAGTCACCCAGTCCGAAAGCCACTCGGTGAACCTGTTCCAGCCGTCGATCGACGTGGAGAAGTCGGCGAACCGGGCGACGGCGGCGGTGGGGGACACGATCGTCTACACGTACACGCTGGACAACAACGGGTCGTCCGACAGCCCGGCCCTGGTCCTCGTCTCGCTGCGTGATAACAACGGCACCCCGGGCGTCTCGGGCGACGACTTCACCCCGACGTTCGTGAGCGGGGACACCAACGCCAACAACCGGCTCGACCTGACCGAGATCTGGACGTACACCGCGTCGCGGGTGGTGGCGTCCGGCGACACCAACCCGCTGGTCAACACGGTGGTGGTGCACGCCAACCCGCTGGGGTTCCCCAACGACATCACCGACACCGACACGGCGTCGGTCGGCCTGTTCGTGCCGCGGGTCAACATCGACAAGACCGGCAACGCGCTGTCCAAGATCGGCGACGATGTGACCTACAGCTACGCGGTCACCAACACCAGCACGGGCGCCAGCCCCCCGGCGCTGGAGAACGTGGTCGTCTCCGACGACGGCGGGCCGGACGCCGCCGGCTTCACCCCGACGTTCGTCGGTGGGGACACCGACGGCGACGGCAAGCTCGACATCGGCGAGACGTGGACGTACACCAAGACCTTCACCATCCCGGTCGGGGCCGACGACCCGTACATCAACATCGCCACGGTGACGGCCAAGGCGGTCGGGTCGGTGGCGACCGCCAGCGACACCGACGATCACTCGGTCAACCTGTTCCAGCCGTCGATCGCCGTCAACAAGGAGATCGTGGGCGCGCCGGTGGTCAAGGTGGTCGGGGACACGATCACGTACTCGGTCACGCTGGTGAACACCAGCTCGGCCGACAGCCCCAACCTGATCCCGGACAGCATCGTCGATACCCAGACCCACGGCGACGGGTCCCAGTCGGTGAGCAACAAGGCCGCGTCGGCGTTCACCGAGAGCGGGGTCAACAACGACCAGATGGAGCCCGGCGAGACGTGGACGCTGACGTACACCTACGTCCTGCAGGAGATTGACTTCCCGTCGGTGCAGAACGTGGTGGTGGCGCACTTCCACCCGAACGGCTTCCCCAACGACATCACGGGCAACGACGGGGCCGGGTTGCAGGTGGAGATCCCGGTCGAGGAGGGCCGGATGACCGGCGGCGGCAGCATCTTCCTGCCGGACGGCGCCATCGGCGGGGCGGCTGGCACCCCCGTCCGGCACGGGTTCCAGTTGCATTGTGCCCACCAGTCCAAGGACGGGGGGCCGATCACGGACGTCAACAACCGGCTGGAGATCAACTGGGGCAAGCCCAACCAGCACTTCCACCTGCTATACCTGACGGACGTCACCTGCCGTGACACGGGCATCATCCAGGCGCCGCCGGAAGCCCCGATCGACACGCTCTTCGGCGACGGCGTCGGCCGGTACAGCGGCTCCTTCGGCGGACGGAACTACCGCAACGTCGATGCCGACATCTTCCTGTTCCTGACCGACGGCGGGCCGGAGAAGGGCGAGCCGGGGCTGGACGACACGGCCCAGTGGCTGATCACCGTCCGCGACGGCAACCAGGACGGCAATGCCAACGACCCGGTCGTGGTCCTGGATACGCTGGCGCCGCAGAAGTTGCAGAGCAAGGGCCACGCCACCGGCAACCACCAGTCCCACTTCGAGATCCCGCCGCTGCTCAACCCGACGGCGGCGGCGATCGCGGCGGACATCGAGCGCACGTTCAACAAGCTCGACAACCAGAGCCTCAGCGAGTCGTTGATCACCAACTACACCAACGACCTGCTGAGCCTGTTCGACCAGCTCAACACGGCGCTGGGCGGCGGGTCGCCGCTGGTGGCCGAGTCGGTTGGCCCCGGGGCGGCCGGCACGCTCACCCTCCAGGAGCTGCAGCCGTTCCTCCGGGACGCCATTGCCTTCTGGCGGGCCGAGGTCAGCGACCCGCAGCTGCTCAGCGTCCTAGACGGGCTGTCGGCGAACGTGACCGACCTGCCCGGGGCGTACCTGGGGTGGGCGTCCGCGGACGCGCAGACGATCTGGATCGACGCGGACGCGGCCGGTTGGGGCTGGGCGGGTGACACCGCCGGCGGGATGGACCTCGAGCACGTGGTCACGCACGAGCTGGGGCACCTGCTCGGGTTCGCGGACGGCGACAGCGATCACGAGGTGATGGCCCCGACGCTCGCCCCGGATTCGTCGGGCGGCGCGCTCGGGTCGGTCTGGTACGACGTGGCCGCGATCGACGCGGACGCGGTCGGCGTCGTCGGCGGCCAGACCGGCCTCGCCGACGAGCCGGTCGAGTTGCGGGCGTCGTTCGGTGACGATGGCCAGGCCGCGTGGAAGGTCCGTGACGACGTGGACGCGATCCTCGGTGGTGGTTCCGTGGCGTGGTCCGATCCGGCCGACGACCTGCAGATGGTCATGCTCGGCGTGGACGTCGATCTGCTGGACGGTGTTGCGGTGTAACCCGGCAACGTCCGACGTGGCCGAGGCCGGGCGTCCGCCCGGCCTCGGCTGTTTGTCGGGGTCGAGATCGGGGACGCGGCCCGACCTTACACCAGTTTCCCGGCCACCCCCAGCAGGTCCGCAAGCCCGTCCCGCACGGGCAGATCGAGGTCCTGGAGGAGTCGCAGGGACTGCGACCAGCGGTAGCCGGGGCTGTCGGCCGACCGGCCTGGGCTATCGGGGCGGCCCGACTGGGCACCGGTCCCGTCGTCGGCGACGGGTGGCGGGGTCGTCGTGCCGGTATCCGTCTGCGAACCGGACCCGGGCAGTGGGTCGCCGGACACCAAGGCCACCCCGGCCGCCAGCGAGTCCGGGCCGTGGAGATCGAGGACCAGGTTCGCCCCACCGCGGCTGTTTTTCCCGTTCAACTTGGTTATGGTCAGGTCGTACGAGTTCTCCGCGCCGACCGGGCTGACGACCTTGATGTAGTATTGCTTCCCCCCGGTGAACGAGGTGGACACGGCCTCGTTATCGCTGGCGGACGTGCCGCCCGCCATCATTCGCTGCTGGGCGTCGAAGACGTACAGGTCCAGGTTGCCCGCGGCTTGGGCGAACGTGATCGAGACCTGGAATGACGCGCTGGAGTTGACCGTGAAGGTGAACCAGTCCACGTCGGCGGAACTGTTGATGGTGAGGGCCGTCTGGCTGTTGCTGTTGAACTTGCCGAGGTCTCGGGCGGCCGCCGCCGTCTCATTCGCTTCAAACCGGTCCGGGGCCAAAGACGGGGGCGGGGGAGCGGGCGGGGGAGCGGGCGGGGGGACGGGCGTCGGTTCGGGCGGGGTCGCGGCCAGGGCGGTGTCGGACCAGGCGGAGGCGCCGCCGCCGTTGACGGCCTGCACGTGGAAGTAGTAGGTGGTGTCGGCGGCGAGGCCGGTCACCGTGTAACTCGTCGCGTTCGCGTCCGCCGTGCCGACCGGGGTGAAGTTGAAGCCGTCGGTGGACCGCTCGATGCGGAACCCGTCCTCGTTCCCCGAGTTGTCCTGCCAGGAGAGGTCCACCTGGGTGGTCGTCGTCGCGACCGCCACCAGGCCGCCTGGCGCTTGCGGCGCGGTGACGGTCGAACCGCCGCCACTGAACTGGGCGTTGAGTTCGTACGCGCCCATGCCGAAGGCGTCGCTGGTCGCCCCGTCCGCCACGAGGTAGTAGGTCTGCCCCGCGGTCA
>DASSAT010000725.1:0-8784 GCA_035699305.1 Fimbriiglobus sp.
GTTCCACAGCAGCAGCAGGTCGCCGGTCGCCGGGATGCGGCGGATCGTTGCCGGCGACTCCGGGGCCGTCACGGGAAGCCACGACGGCTCGCCCCAGTGGTTGCCGCCATCGGTCGAGGTCGCCGTGGCGATGTGGCCGAGTTGCGTGCGGATAATCATGAGCAGCTTGCCGTCCTTGAGTTCGAGGACCTCTGGCTCCATCGCGCCGCGTTTCGGCAGGTCGATGGAGCCGGCGCCCCTTGCCCACGTCTTGCCGCCGTCGTCGGAGTAGTAGCAGAAGCAGACGAAGTGCATGCCGCCCTTCTGACTGATGTCATCGTCCCAGGCAACCGGGACGATGATGCGGCCGGTCGAGAGGACCGTCACCCGGTCGTTGTTGACGACGTGGTAGCCCGGCCCGCCGGTGACGCGGACCGGTTCGCCGAACGTCTTCGCTTCATCAGAGGACACCCGCAGGTACATCTTCAGGTCGGCGGGGCCGTTCTTCACCAGGTAAAAGAGGCCGAGCGGCCCATCGACCGCGTTGGGCCTCATGCGACGAAGGGTGACGGACATGACGTTCTGCTTGCCGACGTTCTCCTGGAGGATGCGCGGCCGGCCCCAGGTACGGCCTCCGTCGCGGGAGGCGCGGGCGATGACGTGGGCCTTCGAGGCGTCCGCCGCGCCGCCGGTGAACTCGGTGGTCGCGTACAGCAAGCTGCCGTCGGCCAGCAGCGCGACCGACCCCTCGGAGTAGCGCGGGTTCGCGTCCGTAGCCCGGTACACGTCGGTGATGATGACCTCTCCGGCGTCGGCAGGCGGCTTCGACAGGGCGACGAGCGACTGCGCGGCCCGGACGCGCACGTCGAGCGTCGGGTCGTCGAGGAGCTTGACGAGCGCGACGCGGAACTCGACGGCCCGACTGTGCCCGGCGAACTCGGCGGCGTAGGTCTTGATGGCCGAATCGGATGACGTGAGGTTATCGCCGAGCAGCTTCTTTCCTTCGGCGTCGCCCAGCGTGGCGAGGGCGTGAACGAAGTACGCCTTCGCCAGCGGGTCCGTCTCTTTCGTCAGTCCCGCACAGATCGGCCCTACGTCGGACTTCATGCCGAGTTGGCCGAGCACCCAGACGGTGACCTTGCGGAGCTCCACGTCCGGGCTGGTCAGGTGCTTGCGGACGGCGTCCAGCGCGGTCGGATGGCCGCAGTGGGCGAGGGCGGCGGCGGCCATCAGCTTGAGCCGCGGGTTCGCGTCTTGTGCGAGCGCGGCGCGGAGCTTCCGGCCGTCGCCGACCTCCGCGACCTTGAACAAGCTCTCGGCGGCGTGGGTGTGGCCGTTGGAGCCGGGCTTGTCGAGGATTTCGAGAAGCGTCGGCAGTTTGGTGCGGTCGCCGGCCCGCACGGCTTCGCGGGCGAGGCCGCAGCGCTTCTGGTCGTCGGTCTCGCTCCGCTTCGCCAGCGCGGCGAGGACTTCCTGACCGTGCCCGGCGAGGGTGATCGCCTCGGCGGCGTGCATGGCCGGCCAGAACTCGTCGGACTTCAGGCCGTCGCGCAGGACCGTCAGGCAGCGCTCGCGCAGGGTCGGGTCGAGCGGCACCGTTGCGGGCGGGTCCGCGGCCCGACCGGAGGCGCCAAGGGCGAGCAACAGGAGGATGGTCGTGCGGGTCATGGAGACCTCACGGGAGAGGGTCGGGTTCGCTTCTCAGGGCCGGGCGTTACCCCTCCCCCCGACCCCCTCCCCGAAGCGGGGAGGGGGAGCCGGAAGGTGGCCCACTTCTTTCTCCCCTCCCCGCTTCGGGGAGGGGCCGGGGGAGGGGTTCTTCGAGCCTCTCCCATCCACCATGCTCGGCGGATCGGAGGATCGCCAGGTTCACTGCCAGCGTCTGCCTCGCGTCGGCCAGTGAACAAAGGGGTGCCGCCGTCCCCTCGGCCGTATCCAGAAAGGCGTTCGCCTGCCGAACGAAGAGGGTGTCCCGTTCCAGCGGGCCGGCCGGCTCGTCGGTCCATTCTCCGCCCGGCTCGGTCATCCATCGCCAGCGCAAGTTATGGAACTCGAAGCGCGCCGTGCCGCGGGTGCAGACCACGGTGATCGTCGATTCGTTCGGCGCCTGGTGCTGGTTGAGGCTGTAGCTGCCCATGACGGTGCCGTGGCGCGTCAGGACGTGGGCGGTGTCCTCCACCGTGACGCCCTCCAGCACCTGATGGCCGGCGTCCGCGGTCAGGCGCGTGACCGGGCCGACCAGCCACTCGGCGGCGTTGAGGACGTGGGTCAGCGCGTCCTGCACCGCGCCGCCGCCGGTCGCGTGGTCGTTGTAGTAGATGGTGCGGTACGCCGGCCGGTAGAGCGGGAAGTGCTGGCCGCCGACCGCGACGACCTGCACCGGCTCGCCGAACCGGCCCGCGCGGATCGCCTCGCGCAGCGCCGCCAGAGCCGAGTGGGCGCGGTAGACGTAGGCCACGGCCGCGACGATCCGCCGACGCTCGACCTCCTCCAACAGTTCGCTCACGCCGTCGAAAGCCGTACTCAGTGGCTTCTCGATGAGGACGTGCGCCCCGGCCCGGACGGCCGCGCGGGCCATCGAGACGTGCAAGTGCGCCGGGGTGCAGACCACCACGACTTCGGGGCTGCTGGAGAGTGCCGCATCCAGGTCGGCGAACGCATCCGTTACCGCGTAGCGACCGGCCACGGTTCGGCGCAGGTCCGGGTCCACCTCGCACAGCGACAGCCGAGCGCGGCCAGTCGCGGCGAAGCAGCGCAGGTGCCGTTCGCCGATCGACCCGACCCCGACGACAAGAACGCGGTGCATGGATGACCTCTTCAAGACAGCTCGGTCGGGAACGTCGTCAGCTTCTCCAAACCAGTTTCGGTCAGGTGGTAAATCTCCTCGATCCGCAGTCCGGCGCGCAGGTCCGGTCCGTACAGTCCCGGCTCCGCGGTGAACACGTCGCCGACCTGGAACGTGTCGTCCCACTCCGGGTTCAGTCGTGGAGCCTCGTGGGCGCTCAGCCCGATGCCGTGCCCCAGGTGGTGCGGGAACGACCAGCCGCGATACCCTTCGAGTTGTGTCGCCGCGTCGGCGTACAGTTGACGGCAACTCACCCCCGGTTGGGCTGTTCGTTCGACGTAACGCAGCACGGCGAGGATTCGCTCGCGGGCGTCGGTTTGCTCCGTACTGGGCAGTCGGCCGACGACGAAGCTGCGGCACATGTCGCTGCGGTAGCCGCGCAGCGTCACCGACAGGTCGAAGACGGCGACCTCGCCGGCTTGCGCCGGCCGGCGGCGCGGCGGGCCGCCGGGGGAGCCGACCTGGAAGTCGTTGCCGAACTCGCCGAGAACCTCGCTCGCGTACTCCGCGGCCGCGGCTTGCATCCCGGCGAACAGTTCGACCTCGGTGACGCCAGGCCGCAGCGCCTTGAACGCATAAGCGTAAGCCGCCTCGGTCGCCGCGATCGCCCGCCACAGTAGCTCAACCTCGTCGGCGTTCTTGTGACGCCGCATGGTGAGCAACGCCGGCCGCAGGTCCGCCCACGCCGCGGACGGGTGCGCCCACGGCAGCACCGGGCCGTCCACGCCGACCCGCTCGCATCGCCGCAGTGATTCCGCGATCATCTCGACCGCGGCGCCGGGTTGGTCGTCGATCAGCGTCGCCCGCCGCTGCGCCGGGTAGTGCAACGTCACGTCCGCCGCCGGAACGAAGTCGAGCCGGTGCGGCGTGACCAGCGTCGTCGGGCCGTCGTGTTCGAGAAGCGCCACCGACGCGAACACTGCCGGGCACCAGTAGCCGGTCAGGTAGTGGACGTGGCGGCGGTCGCCGATCAACGCGGCATCAAGTTGGTTTCGGTCCAGATGTTCGCGCAACGCCCGCTGTCGGGCGCGGCAGCCGTCGGTCGTCAGGCCGGTGGTCATGGGGTCGGCTCGGGGCACGGCGAAGGCAGTATAGTAACCCCGTCGCGGCCCGAATCGTGGAGGCGGTGATGAAACTGCTGGGCAAGACGGCGTTGGTCACCGGGGCGGCGCGCGGGATCGGGCGGGGCTGCGCCGTCGAACTGGCGCGGGCCGGGGCCGACATCGTCGTCAACGACCGCGACCGCACGCCGGAGGCCGAGGCGCTGGTCGCGGATATCCAGGCTCTGGGCCGGCAGGCGGCCCTGGTCGAGGGGGACGTGTTCGACCGGGCGTCCTGCGAGTCGGTGGTGGCGCGGGCGGTCGTCGCGCTGGACCGGCTCGACGCGCTGGTGAGCAACCCGGCGTACTCGCGGCGCGGCGACTTCCTCGACTACGACCCGGACGTGTTCGAGAAGGTGATGAAGGGCACCCTGTTCGGCGGCTTCCACATGAGCCAACTGGTCGCCCGGCACATGGTCGCCCGCGGTGGGGGCGGGAAGATCGTGTTCATCTCCAGCATCCACGCCCGCATCCCGTTCGCCCGGAGCGTGGCGTACAACGCGGCCAAGGTCGGGCTGACGCACATGGCGAAGACGATCGCCGCGGAGTTGCTGCCGTACCGGGTCAACGTCAACGTGATCGAGCCGGGCTGGATCGACACGCCCGGCGAACATGCCACCTTCGGCAGCGAGGTGATCGCGCGGGCCGGCGCGTCGCTGCCGTGGGGCCGGCTCGGCACGCCGGAGGACATCGGCAAGGCGGCGGCGTTCCTGTGCTCGGAGGACGCCGACTACATCACCGGCACGGAACTGGTCGTGGACGGCGGCCTCTGCCTCCGCGGCGCCGGCGGGGCCAGCGCCACGGAGACGCCGCGGTGAGCCATCTTTGGGAGGGCGAGGCTCCTGCCGAGCCTCTTCGTCTTCCTCCCTCCCCCTTTGGGGGGGAGGGACGGGGTGGGGGGTGAGAGCGTCACCGGCTCAGACGCATCGCCTCGGACTCGGGTAGCTCACCCCCCACCCTAACCCTCCCCCCCAAGGGGGGAGGGAACAAGAAGGCTCGGCAGGAGCCTCGCCCTCCCAACGTCACCTCGGCCGCCGCGGGTCGTCCGAGATGTGCCGTAGCCGGGCGAGCACGTCGTAGGCGCGGGGGAACCGCCGCCACGGGTTCTTCCGCAAGCAGCGCAGGCAGACCGCGTCCAGGTCCGGCGTCACCTCGCGGTTGAGGCCAGACGGCGGGACCGGGTCGCGCGAAAGCACCTCCTGCCGCACCTCCCCCGCGGTCGCGCCGTCGAACGGCGAGCGGCCGGTCAGCAACTCGTACAGGATCACTCCCAGCCCGTACACGTCCGTATGCGGCCGCGGCTCGGCCTCCGGGTCGCGGACGCACTCGGGTGCCAGATACCCCAGGCCGGCGGGCGACTGGTCGCCGGTCGGCAAGGGAGACTGGAACAGGCCGCCGGTCAGGCGGAGGTCGGCGACCCGGGGGATGCCGTCCGCGGCCAGCAGGACGTTGCTCGGCTTCAGGTTGCCGTGAACGATCCCCTGCCGGTGCAGGTAGACGACGACCTCGGCTAGCTGTCCGACCAGCCGGACCGCGTCGCGGATGGGGTGCGGTCGGCCGGTGAACCGCGCGGCCAGGCTGCCGTTCGGGGCGTACTCCGTAATCAGGTACGCCGCCCCAGCCCACCAGCCGGCCCGCTGCACCGTGACGACGTGCGGGTGCGCGACCGCGGCCCCCACCTCGGCGCCGCGCTGCAGCCGGGCCTCCCACTCGTCGCGCGTGCAGGTCCCCTCCGGGAAGACCTTCAGCGCAACCGGCTGTCGCAGCGGTTCGTAGAGCGCGTGGTAGACGATGCTCCGTGGCCCGCGGCCGACCTCGCCGACGATCCGGTAGCCGTCCCGCCCGGCCAGCCGGGCCAGCCGCTCCATCGTGGTCGGCGGCACCGCGGCGACGGGCGTTCCGTCCAGGAACCGGCGCAGGTCGTCCGCCAGTTCCCCGGCGTCGGCGTAGCGCCGCGACGGTTCCTTCTCCAGGCACTTCAGGCAGACCGTCTCCAGGTCGCGCGGCACGTCCGGCGGCAGCCGGGCCGGCTCTTCGTGGATCACCTGTTGAATCGTCAGATCCCAGGAGCCGGCGGTGAACGGCAGCCGGCCGGTGAGCGACTCGTACAGCATGGCGCCGAGCGCGTACACGTCGGTCCCGGGACCGACATCATGCGATCGCCCGGCCGCCTGCTCCGGGGCCATGTACCCCGGCGTGCCCAGGACCGCCCCTTCCCGCGTCCAGGCGGTGCTGTCACTGTCGAGCCGTTTGGCCAGGCCGAAGTCGGCGATCTTTGGACAGAGGTCAGAGGTCAGAGGACAGAGGTCAGAAGAAGTCGAGGCCGGGTCGTCTCCGCCTTGCGACTTCTGATCTCCGACTTCTGACCTCTGGCTTCTGACCTCTGACCTCTGCAGTAGCACGTTGGCCGGCTTAAGATCCCGGTGGACGATCTGCCGCTCGTGGGCGTGCGCGACGGCGAGGGCCAGGGTGCGGATCAGCCCGGCCGCCTGCGGGGCGGGCAGCGGTCGGCCGGCGAGGTACTGGTCGAGGGTGCCGCCCGCGACGAGTTCCATCGCGTAGTAGGGCCGGCCGGCGTGCTCGCCGACCTCGTAGATTTGCACGACGTTGGGGTGGTGCAGCCGGGCCGCGGACTCGGCCTCGATGCGGAAACGGGCCTGCGCCTGCGGGCCGGCCAAGGCGCCGTCGCGGATCACCTTCAGCGCGACCAGCTGCCCCGTACTCGCCTGCCTGGCCCTGTAGACGACGCCCATGCCGCCGCGGCCCAACTCGCCGAGGACTTCGTACCCGGGGACTGTCGGCCGATCCGCCGACGCCGGCCAGTCGCCGGTGGCCGGGACTTCGCTCATCGACAGTCCTCCGGCCGGTCTGAGGGTGATGATCTGGGAAGGGCGAGCGCACCCGGAGTGTAAACCGCGCCTGCCAGGCTCACAAGGTCAGCGGGTCGCATCAGCGGACCTGACGGGTAGGTCCAGCCCACAATGACGGGCGAACCACCGGGCGGCGCTTGACATCTGGAATTATGAACTTATGAACACTGTGGATGGAGTGGTCTGCTCGCACGCGCTGGCGGGGGTCAGATGGTCACATTGCCACTCCCGAAGTGACCATCTGATCCCCTGACCCCCGCCGGTTGAGGCGGGGGACGAAAACGCGGGGCCAGGTTGCCACATTGCCACCCCCGGAAGTGGCAACCTGGCCCGGCTGGTGGGTCGAGCGTCGATCCACCCAATGCGACAGGCTACTCCGACTCCCGCGGGCCGACCGTCAACAGGCTCACCAGCGTCCCGACCGAGACCCCCGCGGCCAGCGCCGCCAGCGGCGCCCAGAGGAACCAGCCGCCGCCCCAGCCGAAGTTCACCTGCACCGCCGCCGAGACGCTGGAAACGGTCGCCGCCACCGCCCCGAGCGGCGTCGCGCGCGGCACGAACAGCGCCAGGAAGAACAGCACGAAGATCGGCGCGGTCAGCAGGTTCACCACCTTGAAGCACAACTCCAGCAGGTTCCCGGCCAGACTACCGACCACAAGGCTCAGGCCCACCGCGACCACCCCGACGAGGATCGAAGTCGCCCGCGCCAGCCGGACCTCGCCCCTCGGGGACAGGACATGTCCGCCGGCCCGGCCGACGAAGTCCGTGACGATCACCGCCGAGGTGGAGTTGAACCCGCTCGACAGGCTCGACATCGCCGCCGCCAGGATCGCCGCGATCACCAGCCCAGTCAGCCCCGACGGCAGGCCGATCACGATGAAGTGCGGCATCAGCTTGTCCGCCTGCCCGACGATCGACCACCCGGTCGGCAGTTCCCCCGGCCGGGCCTGGAAGTACCCCAGCACCGCCAGCCCGGCCAGTCCGAGCAGCCCCACGCTGAGGACCGTGGTGAGGAGCTGCACAGCGAACGACCGGCGAGCGGCGGCCGCGTCCCGGGTCGCCAGGTAGCGCTGGATCGCCATCTGGTCGGACCCGGCGGTGCAGGTCATCCACACCAGCATCCCGACGAACGCTCCGACCACGTTGCGCGACGCGGTCGGCGTCGGCCCGGCCGCCCCCTCCGGCCACTCGACCGGCCAGACCGCCAGCTTCGGCCAGTGGCTCGGCCACGCCGCCGGCCACCAGCCGCCGAACCCGCCCAGCGCCGCCGTGACGATGGCGATCGTGACGACCGCCCCGAAGACCATGAGCACCGCCTGCACCGCGTCCGTCACCACCACCGCCTTCAGCCCGCCCTCGGCCGTGTAGATCAGGGTGATGACCCCCATCGCGATGCTGATCGCCGGCAGCCATGCCGGGCTGAGGCCCAACAGCGGGATCAGTACCGCATGAGCCGTCGCGTACAGGATGGACGCCATCCACGCCACGCGCAGCAGGACGAACATCAGCGCTCCGAGCAGCCGGCCGGTCAGCCCGAGTCGAGCTTCAAGTAACTCGTACCCGCTGGTGACGCGCTGCCGCATGATCCGCGGGATCAGCACCCGGGCGACGATCAGGTAGGCGAACGGGAACGCCAGGAACTCGGAGAAGATGACCGGCCCGTTCTTGATCATCTCCCCCGGAAGGGCGAGGTACGTCAGCGTGCTGGTCAGGGTGGCGAACAGGGACAGGCCGATCATCAACGGCGACATCGACCGCCCGCCGAGCAGGTAGTCGTCGGCCGACTTCACCCGCCGGGCATAGTATGCCCCGACCGCCAGCATCCCGACGGCGTACAGGCCGATGACAGCGTAATCGAGAAAAGTCATGAAACGTTCCCGTCGGTCGGCAGGATCACGGCCACGCTCTCCCCGGCATCGACGCGGGCGAACGTGTGCAGCACCAGCACGACCCCGCCGTACCGCGACCTCACCACTTCGACCTGCGCGCC
>DASSAT010000726.1:0-4426 GCA_035699305.1 Fimbriiglobus sp.
CCGGCGGGGACTTGCCGTCCGGCCCCGGCGGCGCCCCGACGAACAGCAGTGCCCGGGCGATGCCGGACTCCGGGTCCTCGGCCCGGGCGATCAACTCGATCACCGTCCCGCGGACCCGCGTCTTGCCGAGGACCAGCGGCAGCGGGGGCGGCACCTCCTTCTTCGCCACGATGGCCGGCAGCGGCACCGGCACGCCGAACGACGGCGGCAGCACGCACTCGCAGGCCCACGGCGGCAGCACCAGCCCCGGGACTGGGCTTGGCCCCGGCAGCGGCACGCCCGGCGGCGGCTGCTTGCGCGGCTTCTTCGGCACGACCTTCGGCGGCAGCGCCAGGAGTTGCACACCCGCCGGCACGGTGTCGTCCAACGTGAACTCGTGGACGTCCCGCACCGGCTCCCTCTCGGTCGGGTTGTCGATTCGTGGACTGGTCAGGACGGTGCCGTTCTCGTCGGTGAGGGCGAACTCCAGGGTGCGCTTGCCGTAGATGCCGGCGGTGTCGAGCGGGACCACCCAGTCCTTGACCTCGGCGCGAAAGAGCAACTCGCCGGCCTCGCCGACCCGGTACGTCTTCGTCGTCTCCCGCGATGTGGTCTTGCCGGCGGTCGGCACCTCCGGCTCGCCCTCCGCGGCCCGGTGGAACTCCAGCCGCGGCCGCTCGGTGCCGGTGTCGTTGAACACCTCCAGCCGGGCGGCGAACGGCCGGCCGGGGACGCCGTACCGCGGCGCGTCGATCCGCACGAGGCGCGTATCGCCGGTGATCGCGGACGGCGTCGTCCCGGTGAAGTCGGTGACGAACCCGAACGCCCGGTCGTACCCGTCCACGGAGACGCTGAAGACGCTCCGCTTCGGCTGGCCGCCGGGGAACCGGAGGTTCCTTGCGACCAGGACCACCTCCCCCTTGGCGTCCGGGGCGACCACCGTCTGGTACGTCCCGTCCTTGAGGCTCGCGGGGTCGAGGCCGGGGACCAACTCCGGCCGGATGACGAGCCGGGCCGGCGCCGGTTTGCCGCGGAAGGCGTTACTGACGTTGGCCGGCCGGCCGAGCCGGACCGTCAGGGTGTACGCGTTGCCGGTCTGGGACACGGACGGGGAGGCCGCGACGTAGTTCCGCGGCTGGTCGATGCCGATCTGGAAATCCACCGCCTTCGTGCCCGCGATCGGCTGCTTCTTGTCGTCCAGGACGAGCAGGTACAGGGTGTCCGGGGCGGGCAGCCCGGCCGGCGGCTTCGGGGCGGCGGGCGGAGCTTTCTCCTTGTCGCCCGCGGGCGGCACCGGCGCGGCGGGCGGCGCCGGCGGCGCCAGCGAGAGGAGGGCGACGCGGGCGACCTCGCCGGCGCCGACCCGCTCGACCAACCCCTCGGCGAGCGGCTTCTGGCCCCGGGCGTCGGCGGCCAGCCGGACGGTGACGTTGGTCCACGGCTGCTGATCGCCGTTGACCAGGTAGACGTGGAACGGCAGCTCGGCGTTCGGTCGCAGCGTGATGCTGGTGGTCCCGTTGAACGACTGCGCCTGTTTCGACTCGTCGGGCCGGGTGCTGACGGCCGGGCGGAGGCCGGTCTGGGCCGGGAGCCGGGCGGCGAGGCCGAGGAGGCCGGCCGCCAGGAGGGCCGATCGGGAGAGCGTCATGGGTGCACGTCCTGGGGGCCGGCCCCGGTCAGTCGGGGCTGAGTTCGAAGTCCTGCCTCACCGTCTCGTAGAACTTGTCCGTCGCGGCCGTGTTGTGTCGCAGCGGCTGACCCGCGAGCAACTGGTCGCGGACCCACTTGCGGTACGCGCCGGCCGCCGCACGGGCCGCGGGAATCACGCCAGCGGGCGCCTTCGGCATGGGCCGCGCGCGGGTCGCGCCGGGCGGGACCACCCGGGCGGTCTCGGGCAGCCCCTCCGCCCACGCCTTACGTAACAGTCGGCCCAGCGGTTCGGCGTCGGACGCCGGGTCGCGCTCCAGCCGGCCGAGCGCGGCGTCCAACTCGCCCGCCTTCGCGTACCCCGCCAGCTTCAACAGCTCGACCGACTCCCGTGCCCGGCGGACCGCCAGCTTGGCTTCGCCGATCCGATCCGTCTCGGCGGCCGGGGTCGGGTTGGTCGTCCGGTCCTTCGCGGCGTCGTCGGCCGCGTCCTGCTCGCGGGCCGCGTCGTGGAACTTCCGGCGGTCGGCCCGGATCACGTCCCACGCCTTCCGCCGGGAGTCGGCCGGCAGCGCCGTCCCGGCCACCAGCCGCTCGAACCGCAGCAGGTCGGCCGGCTTCGTCCGCGGCGGCAGCGGGTCCGGCTCCTTCTTGCCCGGCGGCACGGCGAACGGGTCGTCCACGACGGGGAGCCGCTCGCTCAGCCCGGTCACGTTCTTCGCGGTCGCATCCCGGGCCGCGTTCACCCAGCGGTCGAACTCGGGCTGCGGGGCCGTCAACACGGACGGCATCGTGTCGAGCAGGACCATTACCGCGTTGTCGAGGACACGGTCGGCCTCCTGCCGCGCGGCAAGTTCCTGGCGCGCCGCCGCGAACCCGTCCGCGGCCTCCTTCAGTTGCCCCTCGGCCTGCTTCACCTCCTGGAACGGCCCGTGGAACAGGCCCTTCTGCCCGACCCGGTACGCTTCCAACGCCTTGTCGAGCCGCCCCGCGATCAACTCGAACCCGTTCGGGCCGAGGGCGAGCGTCTTCGACAACTCCTCCTCCGCCCGCAGCAACTCCACCACCTGGCGCTGCGGGTACTCGGAGATCGCTTGCCTGCGATACTCCCACGCGGCCAGCGACCGCAGCAGCACCGTCTCGGCGTACTCCCGGTCTGCCTTCACGGCGTCCAGGGCCGCGACGCAGGCCCGCGTCCTCTCCACCGTCGGCGGCACCAGCCGGAACCGATCCCAGAGCAACCCCACCGCGTCGAGCCGGCCCTCCGGCTTGACCAGCTTGACCCACTCGTCGAGGAGCTTCCCGGTCTCGTCCGGCTTGCCGGGATCGGCCGGCCGCTTCGCGTCGAGATACCGGTCCAGCGCCGGCGCCCAGTCCGGCGGCGCGGCCGGCCGGCCCCGCCGCGCGATGGCGAGCCGGTACTTGCCGGCCGCGGCGAGCGCTTTAGCGAACACATCGGCGGACCGGTCCGGCCGGCCGGAGACTGGTTGGGCCTTTTGCCAGTCGCTCGCCGCCGCCCCCCAGATACGCTCGGCACGGGCGGCATTCCCGGACCGCAGCCACTCCCGCTCGGCCCGCACCAGCCCCGCGGTCAGCCGGGCGAACGGGTCCGGTAGGTCGCGGCCGGCGCCGGCCGTGCGCTGCTCGTCGCGCAGCCGCCACCCGTCGATTAGCCACTGCGGGTAGGGGTCGGGTGCGGGTTGCTCGGTTTGTGCCGGCGGGGGGGACGGAACGTGGAAGACCGGGCCGCGGTCGGCCGGGCCGTACAGCCGGGGCGTCTGCGGGCGGTCGTGGACCAGTCGCGCCCACCGGCTCACCCGCCCCGCCAGGAAGGCCGTCAACTCCGGCAGTGTCACTCCGTCGTCGCGGTCCCGGTCGGCCGCGCCGCGCAGCCCCTCGGCGAGGTAGAAGGCGAACCCCGAGCACCGCTCGGCGTCCGCCGGTAGGCTCTGTTCGCCCGGGCCGCACGAGGTCAGCACCGGGAACGGCAGGGGCCGCCCCGTCAGCAGGTCGTGCAGCCGGTCGGACACCTCGTCGCGCAGCACCCCGGCGAACGGGTCGGCGGTCGGGTGGGCCAGGTCGAGGACGAGCAGCTTGCCGCGATCCGCCGCGGCCTTGTCGAACTTGTCGAGGAGTTCTTCGACGGCGATCCAGCTCGACGGGTCGCCGGGTCGGGCAAGGCCGGGGAGGAGGTAGACCGTGCGATCGTGAACGGCACCCAGGGCGGTGACGTGCAGCACCAGCGGCCGGGCCGAATCGGCGTCGCGGTCCGCCAACCGGGCGAGCAGGGTGCGGAACTTGTCCTGCTGCTGGGCGGTGAACTCCGGCTCCGGCCGGCCGGGGAAGCAGTCGGCCAGCCGCCGGGCGTCCTGGTTCGCCCACGGGTTGACCGGCCAGGCTGGGTCGTCGTACTCGCCGACCGGGACGGAGACGAACCGCGGCTCGGGCCTGGCCCGGAGCCAGTAGATGATGACGCCGACCAGCACCCCAGCGATCGCCAGCAGCGCCAGCAGCGACAACACGGCCGGGACGGTGCGGTTGCCGGCCGCGCCGGGGGTGTCGGCGCGCCAGCCCGCCGGGCGGGCGGGGCCGGCCTTCGCCGGGGCCGGCTCGTCGGGGGCGAACCGGGCGGTCGGGTCGTCGGGCATCGGGCGGTCTCCGTCACGGTCTGATACCGGATCGCGTTGATCTCTGACCCCCCTCTCCCCGCTGGGTGCTCTGTCGAAATCCTTGTTTTCGTAGGGTGGGCCGAGTCTTCGAGGCCCACCGTGCGAGCCAAGACGGTGGGCCTCGAAGACTC
>DASSAT010000727.1:0-2837 GCA_035699305.1 Fimbriiglobus sp.
CTAACCCTCCCCCCCAAGGGGGGAGGGAACAAGAAGACCTCGGAGCCTGATCGATGTCTGACTCCGCTTCTCCCGACGTGATCGTGATCGGCGGCGGGCCGTCCGGGTCCACCTGCTCGACCGTCCTCCGCCAGCACGGGCTGACCGTGGACCTGTTCGAGCGGGAGACGTTCCCCCGGTTCCACATCGGCGAGTCGCTCATCCCGATGACCTACCACGTCCTCAAGCGGACCGGGATGCTCGACAAGATGAGGGCGAGCCACTTCGTCAAGAAGTACTCCGTCCAGTTCATCAACCAGCGCGGCAAGTTGTCCGAGCCGTTCTACTTCATCGACCACAAGCCGCACGAGTCGTCGCAGACCTGGCAGGTCCGCCGCAGCGAGTTCGACCACCTCAACCTCAAGAACGCCGCCGAGCACGGCGTCCGCGTCCACGAGAACGCCCGGGTGATCGAGGTGCTCTTCGAGGGGGACCGGGCCGTCGGCGTGCGGGTGAAGGTCGGCGACCAGCCGGAGCGCGTCGTCCGGGCGAAGGTGGTTGTCGATGCCAGCGGTCAAAGCTCGATGCTCATCGACCGGCTCGACCTGCGCGAGTGGGACCCGATCTTGAAGAAGGCCGCCGTCTGGACCTACTGGAAGGGGGCCGTCCGCGACACCGGCCGCGATGAGGGGACACAACTCGTCATCCAGACCGAGGGGAAGAAAGGCTGGTTCTGGTACATCCCACTGCACGACGACATCGTCAGCGTCGGCGTGGTGGCCGATTACAATTACCTCTTCACCAATCGGGCGAGCAAGGAATTGGAGTCGATTTACTTTGAGGAAGTGGCCAAGGCTCCCGGCGTGCAGCCGCGAATTCAGAACGCGAGTCGCTGCGACATCTTCCGGGCGCAGAAGGAGTACACCTATCGCGCCAAGAAGGTAGCCGGCGATGGTTGGTGCCTCGTCGGCGATGCGTTCGGTTTTCTCGATCCGCTTTACTCCTCCGGCGTGATGCTGGCGCTGACCTCCGGTTCGATGGCGGCGGACGCGATTGCCGAGGGAATCAAGAAGGGCGATACGTCCGAGTCCCAGCTGCGCAAATGGGAGCCGGCGTTCACGGCGGGGATGGAGCGGACGCGGAAACTGGTGGTCGAATTCTACGACGGGCTGAGCTTTGGCAAGTTCGTCCGCAAGCACCCGCACCTGAAGAACCTCGTGACGGACGTGCTGATCGGCGACGTGTTCAAGGACGAGGTGGACGTGCTCTGGCCGCTGATCGCCGAGATGAAGGCCGAGCACCAGGCCGCCGCCGGGGCGAAGGCGTGAGTACCTCCTGGGACCGCGGGCGTCCCGCCCGCTCTGGCTTCCCGAGTCAGGAGCTTTCCGTTTATCCCGGAAGTCCCCCGACCGGGGAAGGTGGCGCGGCCGGGACGGCCGCGGTCCCAGGGCCCGGCTGGCGCGGGGCGTCGGCGTACGTCCTGATGCTGGCTGGGGCGGTCGGCCTGGTCCTCCTGGTCCGTCACTTCGGCGACGCCCTGACCGCGCCCGAGCCGCCGCTGGGGGCGGTGTCCGTCGTCGCCCCGACGGCCGGGCAGGTGGACGTGGTCCGGCACGTCCTCGCCACGTTGGCCGCGGTCGTCGGGCTGGGGTACGTCCTCGGTCGGCTGTTCGTGCGTATCGGCCAGCCGCCGGTCATCGGCGAGGTGGTGGCCGGCATCCTGCTCGGGCCGTCGCTGCTCGGGGCGGTCTGGCCGGAGGCAATGCACTGGCTCATCCCCGGCCCCGACGCCGACCCGAAGGGGCAGGTGGCTGCGGCGGTCCGGGCGATCGCCCAGGTCGGGGTGATCCTCTACCTGTTCCTGGTCGGGCTGGACCTGAACGCGGCCCGGCTGCGCAACGAGGCCCGGGCCACGGTCGTCATCACCCACGCCGGGATCGCCGTCCCATTCGTCCTCGGGGCCAGCCTGGCGCTGTGGCTGTACCCGACGTACTCGCACAGCGGGGTGCCGTTCACCAGCTTCGCGCTGTTCCTCGGAGCGGCACTGGCCGTCACCGCCTTCCCGGTGCTGGCGCGCATCCTGACCGACCGCCGGATGGAGAAGACCGACCTCGGGGCGACGGCCCTGGGGTGCGCCGCCACCGACGACGTGACCGCGTGGTGCCTGGTGGCGCTGGTGGTCGGGGTGGCGCAGGCGCGGGTCGAGTCCGCCGTGGTGGCCGGGGTCGGGGCGCTGGCGTTCATCGCCGGGATGTTCCTGGTGGTCAAGCCGCTGGCGGTCCGGGTGAGCCGGCGGCTGGACGCCGGGCCGCTGCACCCGGCGGCGGTCCCGGGGGTGCTGGCGGCGGTGCTGGTGGCCGCCCTGGCGACCACGGCGCTGGGCATCCACGGCGTCTTCGGGGCGTTCCTGCTCGGGGTGGTGATCCCGCACGACGGCCGGCTGGCTCGCGAGTTCGCCGCCAAGCTCAAGGACGTGGTGGTGGTGCTGCTGTTGCCAGCGTTCTTCGCCGTCACCGGGATGCGGACGGAAGTGGGGTTACTGGGCGGGTGGCAGAACTGGCTGATCTGCGGCGCGATCATCCTGGTGGCGACGGCCGGCAAGTTCGGCGGGGTGACGGTGGCGGCCCGGCTGACCGGCTACCGGTGGCGGACGGCGGCGGCGCTTGGGGCACTGATGAACACCCGCGGGCTGATGGCCCTGATCGTGCTCGACCTCGGACTGAGCCTGGGCGTCCTGTCGCCGACCCTGTTCGCCATGCTGGTGCTGATGGCCCTCGTCACGACGATGGCGACCGCCCCGGCGCTGCGGTGGCTGGCGCCGGCGACTCCGGGCCGCCACGGAGGGCGGCCCCTACCGG
>DASSAT010000728.1:0-9943 GCA_035699305.1 Fimbriiglobus sp.
AGGGAAGGGGGCCGGGGGGTTAGGTAGAAGCGTACCACCCGGCTGCCCATCTACAATGACCCCGTCCGCCCCCCGGAGTCGTCCGCCATGAGCACCGCGCCCCGACCGGTCACGGTCCCGGAGTTCCGCGCCGCCAAGGGCCGGCCGGAGAAACTGGCCGTCGTCACCGCCTACGACTTCGCCACGGCTCGCCTCGCCGACGACGCCGAGGTGGACGCGGTCCTCGTCGGCGACTCGCTCGGCATGGTCGTGCAGGGGCACCCGCACGCCCTGCCGGTGACACTCGCCCAGATGGCGTACCACACCACCCTCGCCGCCCGCGGCGTGCGGCGAGCACTGCTCATGGCGGACCTGCCGTTCGGCAGCTACCACGAGTCGCCTCGGCAGGCGGTGCGGAGCGCTTGTCGATTGCTCAAGGCGGGGGCCGCGGCGGTGAAACTGGAGGGCGGCGAGCGGATGGCGGAGGCGATCGCCGCGTGCGTCCGGGCGGACGTGCCGGTGGTCGGCCACGTCGGGCTGACGCCGCAGTCGGTCCACCGGCTCGGCGGGTTCAAAGTGCAGCGCGACGCGGCGCAGGTGTTGGCCGACGCGAAGGCGGTGGAGGCGGCCGGGGCGTTCGCGGTGGTGGTCGAGTGCGTGCCTTCGGAGCTGGCGGCGAAGGTGACGGCGTCGGTGTCGATCCCGACCATCGGCATCGGGGCCGGCCCGCGGTGCGACGGGCAGGTGCTGGTCTTCCACGACCTGTTGGGTCTGTACGACGGTCTGCGGCCGAAGTTCGTCAAGCGGTACGCGGAACTGGGCGAGGCGGCCCGGTCGGCGATCCGTGCGTACTGCGAGGAGGTCCGCGGCGGCACCTTCCCGGGGCCGGAGCACGAGTTCAAGTGACGGCGGGAAGTCGCTTGAACGGTCGAACCGATGGGTTACGATGGACCGGCCCCCTTCGAGGCCGTGTTCATGGCCGACACCACCTGCTCGCGGTGTAGCCGACCGCTGGCAAGACTGGCTGCAGACGGGCTGTGCGAGACCTGCCGCCGGGGCGAGACCGGCGCGCACAACCCGCGGCCGCCGGGCGACACCCAGTTCCTGCTGACCCCGGCCGCCGACCCCGACCCGTTCGCCCCGACCCAGAAGCTCGACTGGGCCGAGGCGCCGCCCCCGCTCCTGCCGGGGTACGACATCCGCGACACCCTCGGCGGCGGCGGCATGGGCGTCGTCTACCTCGCCCGCGACGAGGACGCCGACCGGCTCGTCGCCCTGAAGGTCGTCCGCGCCGCCACCGATCGGGCCGCCCGCGAGCGGTTCCGCGTCGAGGTCCGGGCCATGGCCCGGCTCAGCCACCCCAACGTCGTCCGCGTCTACGCCGTCGAGCTGGACCGGCCGGACCCGTTTTTCACCATGGAGTACGTGGACGGCCCGGGGCTGGACCGCCGGCTCGTGGCCGACGGCCCGCTCCCCGTGGCCGAGGCCGCCCGGGTCATGGAGCAGGTCGCCCGCGCCGTCCAGCACGCCCACGACGAGGGGGTCATCCACCGCGATCTCAAGCCCGGCAACGTGATCGTCGGGTCGGACGGGGTGCCGAAGGTCACTGACTTCGGGCTGGCCAAGCGGCTAGACACCGCCGACGGGCTGACGGTGTGGGACGCGGTCCTGGGCACCCCGGGGTTCATGGCCCCGGAGCAGACCGGCGGGCGGAACGAGGAGGTCGGCCCGGCCGCCGACGTGTACGGCCTGGGGGCGACCCTGTACGCGCTGTTGGCCGGCCTGCCGCCGTTCCGCGGCACCGACCTGGTGGAGGTGGCGGTGCGGGTCCGCACCGGGCCGCCGACCCCGCTGCGGGAACTGCGGTCGGAGGTCCCGCCGGACCTGGAGGCGGTCGTCCTGAAGTGCCTGGAGAAGGCGCCGCAAGACCGCTACCCGTCGGCCGCGGACTTCGCGGACGACCTGGCCCGATGGCGGAAGGGCGAGCCGACCATCGTCCGGCCGCTGGGCTTCTGGCGGAAGGGGTGGCGGGCGGTCCGCCGGAGGCCGTCCGCCGCGCTGGTCCCGGTCCTGGCCGCGGCCGTGGCCGCCGCCGTGATCGGCGCCTGGTGGCCCCGGGACCAGGAGCAGCCTCCCGCGCCGACTCCCTACGGCCCCACTCCCAAGCTGATCGCCCTGCTGCCGGGGGTGCCCGTCCCTCTCCCGGGGTTCGTCCCGGAACTCAGTCCCGAGGGGGTCCAGCAGAGCCTTCAGGACGGCGAGGAGGCCGTCCTCGTCGGGCCGACCGCACTCCGCATCCGACCTGCCTGGGGCCTCGGTGCGTGTGTATTCGGACCGTCCTCGGACGGGGCAACCCGGTTCTCACTTCAGACCAGAGGCGCCACGATCCTGCACCTGCTGTCGAACCCCGGGATTGACCACTATCTGCTGCGGACGGAGCTTCGCCAGGACCAGAAGATACGGGACAGCTCGAACACTGCGTTCGGGCTGGCGGTCGGCCACGCCCGAGTCTCGGCCGGTGGCGACTCCGTACTCCACGGCTGGACGGCGGTCGGGTTCGACGAACGCAACTCGGCCGGCTTCACCAGTCTGGTGATGGGGTTCACCGACTACGCGGCGATCGAGCGGCCGCCGGAGCCGCTGCGGAGTTTCTCAGACCTCGGCCGCAACGTCCCGATCGCGGCCCCGGAACCCGGGGAGCGGCCGTGGCGGGTGCTGGAAGTCGAGGTCAGCCGGGCTGGCATCACCGTCCGCCACGACGGCCGGACGGTCTCTTACGCGGTCGGCGACATCCAGCGACACTGGTCCGACCGGGTACGGGAAATTCACACCGACGGGCCGGCCGTGACCGCGGCCCTGCCGCCGTGGTCCCCCCGGCTGCCGCTGGGCATCTGGGCGTATCAGTCCTGGGTGTCGGTCCGCAACGTGACGATCAAGCCGTTACCTTAACCCCTCGGAGTCTGACATGCGCACGCCCCGTCTGTTGTCCCTCCGATCGGCCGCGGCCGTCGCCCTGGCCGGGTTGCTCGTTGCCACCGGATGGACCGCTGCGAAACGACCCCACACGATGAGGGGAGGCACCAACGACGTCAAGATCAGTACCCAGCTCAACGACTACGACACCGTCTTCGTCCCCTACCCCCTCAATGTCGATTACACTACCGGGCAGAGCAGCCTCCAGGTGGACATCTACTACAGCGGGAAAGATGTCCCCGCACAGGCCGCCCCTCCCGGTGGTCCTGCGCTGACTTTCACGCTGGACGTCGATGCGGACATCACCTGCGACGACGTGACGGCCAAGCTAGAGACCGCTTCCAGCCCGCACATGATGAAAGCCTCCGACATGCGGTACTGCATCACCTTCATCAAGGACGGGCAGCTGCCGTTCCAGTATGGCAAGCTGCCCGAGGGGGTGAAGCTCGCCACGAAGTCAGCGAAGTCCGGCGGCCCGATCCCGGTCGGCCTCCACCACAGCCACTTCCCCCCCTACCCGGCGATCCTCCCCGGCGCCCACGCCCGCATCTGGGTCCAGGGCCGGCCGACGGCCGGCGGGCCGCTCAAGCCGGTCTACGACCTGCCCGCCGTCCTGAGCTGGCAGCAGAGAGACGGCAAGTGGTATCCCCGGTGGGTCTTCGTAGCGGCCCACCAACTCGACGCCGGCAAGGGGTTCCTGACAGTCATGCGGCCGGTCCTGCTAGACCACGACGGGAAGGTCCTGCGCATCATGACCCACCCGCACTGACCCCACGTCTTTCTCCCCACTCCCCTTGGGGTGCTCTGTTGAAATGTTCGTGATGTGGCGGCCCGGTCTTCAGCCCGAAGGGCTGGGAGTTCTCAGCCCAGGGCGCAGCCCTGGGGAGCAGGCCAACCTCGGGAGCCTTGAAAGGGCGACACACGGCTACGCTGTCCCGCCCTTTCAGGGCTCGGGGTCGGTGGGGCCGCGTCCCCAGGGCGTCGCCCTGGGCTGAGAACTCCCAGCCCTTCGGGCTGAAGACTGGGCCACCCGACGACGAGGATTTCAACAAAGCACCCCAAGGGGAGAGGGGAGTAAACAATCCTCGCGATATGGCGTAAGGCGCCGGCGGCGCCGACCGCGGAGAAGCGAGCGCCCGCCCGGACCTGGGCGGGCGCTCGCCGTTTCCAGCCGGGCCGCGAATACCGGTCCCCGGCCGTCGGAGATGGCGACAGGGGGTTGGGGAAAGTGGAGTAAATCGGCGGGACTTGTTTGCCGCTCGTCGGCGGCCGACTAGTGTATTGGACGCCGGGCGAAGCCCCGGCTCAGCGGACTCGCCCGACACCCCTCCGGCTTGCTGCCAGCCGACCTCGCCCTTCGCCCCCATCGCGTCGCCCGCACACGCGGCCGGTCGAACCGGCCCGACGGAGGTCGCTTCATGAGTGGTCGTTCGCAGTTCCGGTTTCTTCCCCAGGTCGGTGTGCTGGAGTGCCGCACCGTCCCGAGCATCGTCCCGAACAACGCCCTCGTCGTCGGCGCCAGCGCGGGGTCGGACCCGTTCGTGACGGTGATCGACCCGAACACCAACCGCGATGTATTCCGGTTCATGCCGTTCGAGCAATCGTTCCGGGGCGGGCTGAGCGTGGCCGTCGGCGACCTGGTCGGCGACGACACCCCGGACATCGCGGTCGCCGCCGCCTCCAACGGCGGACCGCGGGTGGCGATCTACGACGGGGCCACCGGCAAGGTGGTCCAGAACTTCTTCGTCTACGAGCCGACGTTCACCGGCGGAGTGTCGGTGGCGATCGGCGACGTCAACGGCGACGGGGCCAACGACCTGATCACCGGGACCGGGTCCGGCGGCGCACCGCGTGTGACGGCCATCGACGTGGCTACCGGCAACACCCTGGCGAACTTCTTCGCTTTCGAGGACACCTTCCGCGGCGGCGTCAACGTCGGGTCCGACGACGTGGACGACGACGGGGACGACGACATCGTCGTCGGGACCGGGGTCGGCGGCGCCCCCCGGGTGTCCGTCTTCGACGGCGACGACACCGGCAACGTGCTGATGAACTTCTTCGCCTTCGACTCCAAGTTCCGCGACGGGGTGAACGTCAGCGCGGCCGACCTCGACGGCGACGGCAACGCCGACATCCTGATCGGGGCGGGGACCGGCGGCGCCCCGCACGTCCGCGTTATCAGCGGGGCCGACGGCAACGAACTGCGGAACTTCTTCGCTTTCGACAGCAACGGCCGCGGCGGGGCGCGGGTGGCGGCGGTGGACACCGACGGCGACGACGAGTCCGACACCCTGGTGGTCGGCACCCCGGGCCACCTACGGCGGTTCTTCCGCGAGGTGGACGGCAGCGCGATCGCCGAGGACATTCACGTCCTGGACGTCGGCGGCGGGGTGTTCCTCGGCGGCGTCGGCGGTGACGACCACCACCACCACGGCCACGGGCGAGGTCACGGCAAGGGCCACAGTAAGGGCGAAGGCGGCGAGGTGACGGAGGCCCGCAGCGTTGCCGGGGTGGTCGCCGCGGTCAACCCGGACGTGGGGACGATCACGGTCCGCACCGGCCCGTCCGACACGCTGGCGATCTTCCCGGTCGCGGACGACACCCTGCTCGTCCGCGATGGCGAAACTGTGGACGACCTGTCCGCGTTCCAGACCGGCGACGTGGTCCTGGTGCGCATCGGGTCGGACCGCGAAGTCAGCGCGGTGGTGGCGGCCAGCTCCGCCTTCGACGAGACGGTGGCGCCGCCAGATGGCCGCACCGTCGAGGGGGCGATCGCCGCGGTGGACGAGACGGCCGGGACGGTCACGGTCCTGACCCGGTCCGGGACGCAGTTCCTGGTCGAGACCGACACCGACACCGAGTTCGAGCGCAACGGCGACGACGGCGCGGCCCTGGCCGACTTCCAGGTCGGCGACGCCGTCGAGGCCCGGATCGGCGACGACGGCGTCGCCGCCAAGATCGAGACGACCGGCGTCCGCTCCGCTGACGACGATGGCAGCGACGACTGAGTGTCGCGGTAGAAACGCGAACGCCCACCCGGGGTCGGGTGGGCGTTGGCGTTGGCGTTGGGCAGCGGAAGGTTTGCCGCCGGCAGAATTCACCGCGGAGGGCGCAAGAGGGCGCAGAGGGAAGAATGAGTTAAAAACGACTTTATCTCGGTCTTTCTCTCTGCGTTCTCTGCGCCCTCCGCGGTGAATTCTGCCTTTGCTTTATTTCGCCCCGATGCAGAACAGGTGGTCGGCCCCGCGGATGTACAGCCGGCCGTCGGCCGCGGCCGGGGTCGCGCTGACCGCCTCGCCCAGGTCGTTGCGCGCCACCTCGTCGTAGCCCGCTGGCGACGCCCGGAACACCACCGCCTCCCCCGTCTCGGCCACCGCCACCACGTTGTCTCCGACCAGCAGCAGCGAGGCGAAGACGTACGTCCCCTTGGTCAGGTTCGGGAACGCCCGCTCGGACCAGGCCACCTTGCCGGTCTTCAGGTCGGCACAGATCGCCAGCCCGCCGTCCGTGATCCAGAACAGGTGGTCCCCCTTCGCCACCGGGGCCGGGACGTAGGGGGTGTCCTTCAACTTGCTCCAGAGCAGCTTTGGCCGCGGCCCCGGCGTCACCGCCACCATGCTCCGCGACCCGCCGCCGTCGCCGGACGGGGCCACCACCACGCCCCCGGCCAGGATCGGCGAGCCGACCGTCCGCAGCGACGCCCCGTTGAACTTCCACGCCCAGTCCCAGTTCACCGTGCCGGTGTCGGGGTCGTATCCGGTCAGGCCGGCAGTGCTGGAGACGACCAGCTCCGCCTTGTCGCCCGGCAGCTCGCGGACGAACGGGCTGGACGAACAGGCGTGGAACGCCTTGCGCTTCGCGGCCCAGACCTTGGCGCCGGTCTTGGCGTCGAACGCCAGCACCTCGGCCGGGTTCTCGGCCCCCGGGGCCGGCGGCGGGTCGCCCTTCTTGGGCTTCTGCGCCAGGGCGGGGTCGTCCTGGTCGTAGTTGACGAACACCTTGCCGCCGTAGGCCACCGGCGACATGCCGGCCCCGTGCTGGCTGACGTACCCTCCCAGCGAGGAGGACCACAGCTCGGCGCCGTCGAGGTCGTAGGCGTACAGCGTGACGACCCGGCCGTCCCAGAACAGGACGAAGACGCGCTCGCCGTCGCTGGCCGGGGTGGACGAGGCGAGCGAGCTCTTGGCGTGCGTGTGCGCCTTCCGGCCCGCGACGGACTTCGCCCACCGGACCTTGCCGGTCGCCGCGTCGTAGCAGTAGAGCGTCCGCGTCGCGGCGTCGTCGCTGGAGCTTTGGAGGAAGACCCGCCCCTTGACGACGATCGGCGACGAGTGGCCCTTGCCGGGCACGTCGGCCTTCCACCGGACATTCTGGGTGGCTGACCACGTCAGCGGCGGGGCCGGCCCCTCGACGACGCCGGTGCCGTTCGGCCCGCGGAACCGGGGCCAGTCGGCGGCCTGGGTAGTGATGAATGATGATTGATGAGTGATGAGGACGAGGACTGCGAGGAGTCGGACGGGGGACATGGGTAGGTACTCGGTAGGGGTGGGCGCCGAAGCCCACCCGTGGCCACGGGTGGGCGCAAACGGCGTTCGCGGATTATCGCAGAAATCCCACCGAGGGCAACGGCCCACCGGCCCGCTAATACTCCGCCGGCGCCGGCAGGCCGTCCTTGCGGTGCGCCAGCCGGCCGAGCACCTGCTCGTTGACCGAGGTGTTGACCGGCCGCACCCCGCCGTCGGCGAAGACGAACTGGCAGATGCCGACGTGCGGGCCGCCGAAGAGCAGCCGGGTGTCGGCCGGCGACCGCGCCAGCGGGAACCCCGGGCCGGCCGACCGGGTCGAACAGAGGACGTTGTGCCCGTCGTACAGGTTGCAGTCCCACGGGAACTGTAACACCCGGTCGTCCGGGACGTGCTTCTCCCCGACCAGCAGGGTGTGACTGGTGCCGTCCTTGAGGTCCAGCACCCGCCGGCCCTTGACGGCGACGAACGCCCCAGTCGGGGGCACGTCGATCGTGACGCCGTTGACCGTGGCCGGGACCGTGACGTCGAAGCCGGTCGTGCCGATGCAAGCCGCGTAATCGCCCACCGAACCGGGGACGCTGTCGGCCATGATTCACCCGGGGTCCTGGGTGAACGACGTGGCCACCGTCGGGTCGCTGGCGTCCCGCCGGGACGGGCAGAAGTAGACCGGGACCGCGGCCTTGACCACCTCCGGGTTCGCCAGCCGGTAGATCGGGGTGGCAGCGTCCCACGCCTGGTACAGGTTCTCCTGCTCCAGGTACGGCAGGATGATCCACGCCCAGGACTGGCTCTCCCCCGCCAGCCGCGACGGTGGCAGCCGGCCGTGCGCCGACTCGTAGTTCAGGCACGCCAGCCCGATCTGCTTGAGGTGGTTCTGGCACTTCGCCCGCGCCGCCGCCTCGCGCGCCTTCTGGACAGCCGGCAGCAGCATCCCGACCAGGATCGCGATGACCGCGATCACGACCAGCAACTCGATCAGCGTGAACCCCCCGGGACCGCGGCCGTCTCGGCCGCTCTTGCTACCCGAGGTAGTGGCCTCTCCCTGATGCCAGAGACGTGATCGACTGTGGGAACAAGAGCGGCCGGGACGGCCGCGGTCCCAGGGACGCCTCATCACCTGCCTCCTTTGGGCGAAGGGCCGCCGGCCCGGGGGGCCGGCCGGTGCGACACCATCGACGCCGGGATGGAAAACCGGAACACCCCTTGACCGCCCCACGCCGCTGCCGGCAGCTCCAGCCGCAGTGAGCCGAGCACGGCGACCGCCGGGAAGACCAGCACGTCCTCGACCGCCTTGCCGGGGAACAGCCGCACCATGTCCGTCCGTCCGACCGGCTGGTCCGGCGCCAACTCGACCGGCGCGAGCTTGCGGCCGGCCGCCTCCAGCGTCGGCGGCGGCGCCTTGCGGACCGCGGGCAAGCCCCAGTGCTCGTACTCGATCGGCCCGCCATCGCCGAGGTGCTGCACCCGGAGGCTGATCGTGAGGTGTCGCTCCTTCGTGACCTTCGGCCGCGGCGCGAGCAGCCGGACCGGGCCGACGGCGGCGCCCGTTACCTGGACGCGGACTGTGCCCTGCTGGATCGCGGCGCGGCTCGCGTCCACCCAGCCGTCCGCTTCAAGGTTCTGGGCGCCGGCCGGGTCGAGCGACAGGGGCACGACCTGCACCGCCTCCGGGTCGTAGGCGGACCGCTGGCGGCTGGCCTCGTAGCGCGGGCCGAGCAGCCCCGGGGCAGCCAGCGCCGCGAGTAGCACCCCGCCGGAGACGATCGCCCCCGCCGCCGGGAACAGCAGCAGCGCCGGCCGGCCGCCGAGGGTCAGGAGCACGCCCACCAACCCGACCAGCAGCCCGGCCGCGCCGAGCGGCCAGGTCAGGACCGCCGTCTGGGAGAACGCCGCGCACACCAGCCCCGCCCCGGCGAACAGGCACGCCGCCAGCCCGGCCGGGTGGACGCGGACGCGGAACCGCGGCGGCGCATCGTCCGGCGGCGGCGCGGACGAGATCGCGGGGGTCGCCACGAAGTTCGGGGCCGGGTCGGGTGCCGGCGCTGCCGGGGGAGCCAACGGCGCCGCGGTCGGCTCCGGCTCCGATGCGGGCGGCGGGATGACCAGACCGGGTTCCGCCGTCACCGTGTACCAGGCGCCGCAGGACGGGCACTTGCCGCTGGACCCGACGGCCCGGGCCGGCGCCTGGGACGTGCGGCGACAGTACGGGCATCGCGTGAGAATGGACATCCTGACACCGGCACGCCGCGAGACGTGGAGCGTGTTCGACGCCAACCCCCGACTCTAACCGGGCCGAACGGGCGATTCAACAATCTGACATCCGAATGTCAGGCCCCAATAGATATGTCCGCAATTTGGCCCCGATAGAAATGTCCTCTTCTCGGGGCCGTCTTCGATCAGCATACCACACGCTTCCGCCACGGGTGATCCGCTGCCGGTCGCCACCCCTTCGAGGGCTTCTTCTT
>DASSAT010000729.1:0-4502 GCA_035699305.1 Fimbriiglobus sp.
CACGGAGGGCGGCCCCTACGGGGTCTCGTAGGGGCCGCCCTCCGTGGCGGCCCGGGCACCCGCTACACCATCTCGAACCGCGCTCTAACCGCGGACTCGGCTGCGGCGGACGAGGAAGATCGTCAGCCCGACCAGGGCGGCGGTCGCCGACGCGATCAGCAGAAAGACGAGGACGGCCCCGATGACGGCCAGGGTCATCCCCAGCGGCGTTTGCATGGCACGCATGCTCGGGCTTTCAGGTCAGACTCAGGTCATCGGACCCATGCCGCCCGGCCCCGGCATGCCCTGGGCGTGAATCGACGCGGCGGGTACGACAAGCGCCAGCGCGACGATCGCGCCTAACCCGACTCTTCGGACCAACGGCTTCATGGCTGCCCTCCCGGTTCGGCAACCGGCCGCGGCCGGCAGCGGTTGCCACAGTCCGGAACTCCGCTCAAGCGGAACAACGACCCGCCGGGTGCGGCCCAGCGCACGGGCCGCACCCGGCGGGAAGGACCGGGTTACTTCTTGACCACGACCTTGGTCGGCTTGACCCACTTCTTGCCGTCCTTCTCGGTCAGCTTGCCGACGACGGTCACGTTCTTCGTCTCGCCGCCGCCGCACACGCCCTCGTGGTACTCCTCCTTCATGCCCTTGTCGTCCAGCAGGTAGGTGACGGTCTTGTCCCCCTCCTTGACCTGGAGGGCGTTGGTACACTTCTTCACCCCGTCCAGCTTGAGCTGGCAGCGGGCGCACACCAGGGTGCCGGTCAGCTTGACCTCCTTGCCCTCGGCCAAGCCCTTCTCGCCGTCGGCCTTGGCCGCGCAACAGCACTTCGCACAGCAGGCCGGCTTGGGGGTGTCCGCACTGGCCCCGGCGGCCAGGGTGAGGACGGTTAACATCGCGCCGAAACGGACCATCGAAACTCCTCCGAACGAAGACCGCCGGGCCTACGGCCGCACCGCGCGGCCGGGATCGGACCCGGCAACCGAAACCACCCCGTCGTCGGCGTCCGCCGCCGGGACGAGGGTGACTGCGTGTGGATTCTCGCCGTGACGATCGGGCTGTCCGGCCGCGTGCAGCCTCAGCCAGCGGGCGCGGCGGACCCAGTAGAAGCAGACCGGCAGGAACAGGTCCACCACCTCGTCGGAGATGAGCAGCCCGCCCAGCACCGGCAGGGCCATCGGGGCCAGCACCTCGCCACCGACCCCGGTGGCGAAGACCATCGGGAAGATGGCGACGATCGCCACCCCCTCGGTCAAGAGCTTCGGCCGTAGCCGGTGGACCGCCCCCTCGATCACCGCTTCGCACAGCTCGTCCAGGGACGTGATGTTCGCCAGCCCGCCGCGCTTCTCGATTGCCTCGCGGAGGTAGACGAGCATGATGATGCCGGTCTCGGTCGCCATCCCGAAACAGGCGATCAGCCCGACCCACACCGCGACGCTGAAGTCGATCGGCGGAGTGTCCCAGCCGTGGACGACCTTCGGGAAGAGGTAGAGGAAGAAGATGCCGCCCGCGAGCGCGCCCCAGACGGCCGTCATCATCAGCCCGGCGTCGGCCAGGTCGTGGTAGGTCAGGTACAGGATCAGGAAGATCACCAGCAGGACCACCGGGAAGACGACCTTGAGCGTCCGGGCGGCGCGCTGCTGGTGCTCGTACTCGCCGGCCCACTCGACGTGGACCCCCTCCGGGAGCGGGACCGCTTGCTCGACGACCCGCTTCGCCTCCTCCACGAACCCGACCGCGTCCCGGCCGCGGACGTTGAGCGTCACGTAGTTCAGCAGCCGGCCGTTCTCACTCTTGACGACCGCCGGCCCCTCGACGATCCGCACGTCCGCGACCAGGCTGAGCGGGATGAGCACGGTGCCGCCGGCCGCGTGGGCGGGGCCGGGCGCGGCCGGATGGGCCGGTGTCGTGGCATCGTCCGCCGGCCGATCGGCCCGGGCGCTGCCGGCGACGAGCAGCCGCTTAACCGCCTCCTCGTCCTGCCGGCTGGCCCGGGCGTACCGCACCCGGACCGGGAACCGGTCCCGGTCCTCGACCGTCTGCGTCACCACCCGGCCGCCGAGGGCCATCTCGATCTCGGTCTGGACGTCCGCCACCGTCACCCCGTACCGGGCCGCCTTCTCCCGGTCGATCGCCACCTCCAGGTAGCCCTTGCCCATGACCGGGGCGGCGACCACGTCCCGGGCGCCGCGGATCGGCTTGACCGCCGCCTCGATCCGCTTGCTGACGCGGTAGGCGGTGTCCAGGTCCGGGCCGAACACCTTGATGCCGATGTCGGTGCGGACGCCCGTCGAGAGCATCTCGATCCGGTTGATGATCGGCTGGGTGAAGATGTTCGACCACCCGGGCACCTGAAGCACGCGGCCGAACTCGTCGTCCACCAGATCACCCTTCGGCCCGCCGGTCCGCGGCCAGAGGAACACCCGGTCTTTGAATGGCCGCTCCAGTTCCGCCCGCAGCTGGCCGAACGGTCCCAGTGTGGCCGGGTCGTGTTCCTTGCCGAGTCGGACCTGCATGGCGGCGTCGGCGAACCGTTCGGCCTCGGCCCCGCGCGGCGCGCCGCCGAGCAGGCCCAGCCCGCGGGCGCTGTTGACCACCTCTTCGAGCGCGTACCAGGTGAACGCCTCGGTGCCGCGGTCGAACAGTTCCCAGTTGACCGTCTTTACCCGCTCGTGCCACAACTCCTTACGCCGCGCCTCGGCGTCCGCGAGCACCACCGCCGCGAGCGTGGGGCTGTCCATCCCCAGGAAGTCGCGGGCGGCCCCGACCACAGCGGCGAACCCCGTCTCCCGCAGTTCGAGCGCGGCCGCGGGGTCGGCGGTCAGGCGCTCCGCCGTCCGCCGCTGGATGCGGGCGACCACCTCCGGGGCCGGCGACTTCGCCAGCCGCGGCCCCTCGTCCGGGGCGAGCTTCGCGGTCAACTCGTCGATTACAGCGGTCTCGTCCGGGAGAGCGGCGAGGTGCCCGCCGTCCCGCATCCGGCGGACCGTCTCCGTCACCACGAATCGGGTCAGCTTCGGCCCAAGTTCCTGCTCGAACTCGACGTACCGCCGCAGCGCCAGCTCGCGCATCGTCTCGTCGAACCGCTCCAGCGCCTTCTGGGCCGCCTCGTTGACCAGGCCGTCCCGGTCGTCGGCGTGCGGGGCCGCCGTCACGAACCCCCGCTCCTCCAGGGCGCGGAGGACATCTCGCGTCTGCCGCTCGGCGTCGGGGAACCGGAGCACCCGCTTGGGCCAGAACTCCCGGGGGCGGAAGTTGACGAACGTCTCGACCATGTCCAGCGGGGCCGGGTCGGTCGGGGTGTCGGCCCGGCCGGCCTTGCCGATCACGCTCTCGACCTCCGGGAACCCGCGCAACAGCGCGTCCCGGGCCTTCAGGTCGTCGGCCGCCTCGGTGACGCTGGCCCGCGGCACCGTGACCGGCATGTCCAGCGTCGTTCCCTCGTCCAGGGCCGGCATGAACGAGACGCCGATCTTCGGGAAGTGGTACGCCCATAGCCCGAGGGCCACGAGCGTCGTCGCCGACAGGACCAGAGGGAGGACGCCGCGGGTGAACAGCAGCGTCAGAGACAGGACGACGCCGAGGATCAGCAGGAAGCAGGTCCGCCACGCCCGCTCGTCGGCCCCGAACCCGAGGAGCGCCTGCACCGGGAACAGCCCCGCGGCCAGGATCAGCAGCGCCGCGAACGTCCAGATGACCAGGTTTCGCCGCGGCAGCGCCCACGTTAGCAGCGGCTTGTAGACGCGGATGAAACTGCGGACGATCCAGTTCTCCTCCTCCGACCGCAGCCGACCGCGGAGGAACGACGGGATCAGCGCCGGCACCACCGTCACCGAGATCAGCGCGACGCCCAGGAGCGCGAAGCTCTTGGTGAACGCCAGCGGGTGGAAGTACTTGCCCTCGCGGCCGGAGAGCAGGAACACCGGGACGAACGACAGCAGCATGATGAGGACTGAGAAGACGATCGGCCGGCCGACCGTCCGGCAGGCTTGAATGACGATCTCCCGGGTGTCGCCGGTCACCCGCGCGTCGCCGAACCGCTCCTTGAGCCGATGGGTGGCGTTCTCGACCATCACGATCGCCTGGTCCACCAGGATGCCGATCGAGATGGTGATCCCGGCCAGGGACATGATGTTGGCCTGGATGTCGATGACCCCCAGCCGCCGGAGCACCCACATCATCCCGAACGAGAACAGGACCGACAGCGGCAGCGTCACGCAGATGACGAAGGCGCTGCGGACGTGGACCAGGATGAGCAGGACGGCGACCGAGGCGATCACCATCTCGTGCCACATCACCCCGGTCAGCGTGTCGATGGCCCCGTGGATGAGCCGGGTGCGGTCGTAGGCCGGGACGATCTGCACCCCCTCGGGCAACCCCGGCTGGAGTTCGGCGATCTTCGCCTTCACCGCCTCCGTGACCTGGAGCGGGTTCCCGCCGTAGCGCATCAGCACGACGCCGCCGACCACCTCGCTGCCGTCCTTCTCGAAGACGCTGCGGCGGAACTGCGTGCCGAG
>DASSAT010000730.1:0-7844 GCA_035699305.1 Fimbriiglobus sp.
GGCATTACAATTGTCAACGGGGATGTTTCTGGTCACGGTGGTGGCGTGCTCAGCCGCGGTGGCCTGACTATGGAAAACTGCGCGGTCATCGCTAATTCGGCGGATGAGGGAGGTGGTGGGATTAGCTCATCCGGTCACTTATCAGTTCAAACCAGTACGGTTGCTTACAACGATGTTCCTGTTGGAGCGATTGCCGGCCCTTCAGGCGGTGGGATCGAGTTGACAGACGGCACTGCAGCGATTCGCTATGTTGACATCTCTTACAATGAGGCGCAGGAGTGGGGCGGAGGGTTATACGTCGGTGAGAAGGTCGATGCGTATCTTGAGGGAGTTGGAGTGTCCTGGAATGGAGCTGGCAATTCGGGTGGTGGCATCATGGCCGAGGGTCCACTTTATATGGTGGAAGGGCAGATCTTCGGAAACAGTGCGAAAGGGGATGGTGGCGGCTTGTGGTGTGGTAAATCCGGTGTGACCTACAGCCTAGACGGAGTAGAAATACGCAGCAATGATGCCGGCTCGCGTGGGGGTGGCTATATGTAGGTGCTGGTGAGGTAGGAACTAACGAGTTGCGCTTGATCGATAACAGTGCTGACAAAGGAGGGGGTTCTACCTGAGCGGCGGGTTTACCACTTTCTCTTTCGCTGCATTCAGCGGGAACACCGCCCCAACAATTCCAGGTGGAGCACAGGCGAAGGCAAATCTATGTGCCGTAGCCCCGTTGCCGCCCGGCATATACCAAGCGATCGAGATAGACCCCAATCCGTGAGCATAACTTCTTTGCAATCGCCTGCGGAAACAAGGCTGGCGGAGGGCGTCATGACCGGCAGGCGTGCTCTGACTGCAACGGCGTTGAGCCTGGCCGGCGGCATGCTGTTGTCATGGGTCGGGTCGGTAGGACAAGAAGCGCCGACACGACCAGACTCAGTGACTATGCCGATAGACTGCTGGATCGCCGAGTTGGGCCACCCGGATTTCCAAGTCCGCGATGCTGCGACCAGGGAACTTCTCAAGAGGTGGCCGGAGGCCGTCTCGGCCGTTCGCCGGGCGAGTCGGTCGGCCGACGCAGAGGTCGCTCGTCGTGCGACCGACATCCTCCGTGGGTACGGCCGCCGCCCTCTGGAGCGGATCAGGGCGGCGATTCGAGCGCGGGAGCCAGACCTGTTCGTGGAACGAGTTGTGCAATACACGGATGCCGAGGACCCCGTATGGCAAGCGGTGACCGATTTCGGATGGGAGAGTCGATCCGTCGGACAGAAGGTGTTCGGCCGGTTGAAGGTGAACTTCAAGGGGTCGGACCGAGAGTTCGCCCGGGGTAAAGCGGACCGCCGTGACAATCCTTACAAGGTTGTTACCCCGGACCGCACAACGGCTACAGACGGCACGTGCCTGTTCCGGGGAGATGCCCTGGAAATCGCCCCCCAAGCATCGGTGAAGCTACTTGTGGCGAGGGGGCCGGTGAAGTCAGCCGGCCGGGTAGCGTTCGTCTTCGCCAACGATACGGTAATCCTGGGAGGGAGGATGAGTGGGACAAGCGGCGGGGTCGTTGTCTGCGACGGGGATTTTGAAATCCGACCGCTATCCGACAGTGCATTACCTGTTGGTATCTCGTACTCCGTCATCGTCGCAAACGGGAATGTGCTTTGCCCGAAGACGATCGTTAATGAATCGGTCATCCTCGCCGCGGGTGACGTCCGCGTTCCCGAGGGTTTGCGGATCATCAACTCGACCATCCGAGCCGGCGGCACGATCCATCTCCCGCGGCGCTCGACGGTACGGAACAGCAAGTTGGAGGAGTCGGTGGCCGATCCGACGGCCCCGTTCAAATTCTTCGCGTTGTCCCGGGTCGGGCTGGAGGTCAGGGCGACCGGCGGCGGCGTCCGCGTCGAGAAGGTTGAGGAGAAGATGCCATTCGCCGCCACGCTCCGGCGGGGCGATGTCGTAACCGCCGTCGATGGCAAGAAGGTCGAGTCGGTCGCCGGGTTCCGCAAACAAATCCGCGCCGCGTTCGCCCGCGGGGACTGCACCCTGACCGTCCGCCGCGGGGCCGAGACCACGGAGATGGCCGTCCGCTTTCTGGACTGATCCACACCGGCGCGGGTTTTGTCACGTTCCTTCCCCGCCGTCTCCCGTAAAATACGGTAAAGCCCGGACGGCTGCTCCCGATCGCGGTGCACCCGTCGCGGGTTCTCTTTTGTCCATCGCCTACGCGGGAACGAGGAATGCCCCCGACCCCGACCGACCGCCCCACCGCACCGCCACCTCGCCGGTCCAGCCCGCTGATCCCCGGCGGCTGGCTCATGCTTGGGCTGCTCCTGCTCGTGGCCGTCATCCTCCTCATGCTCGACACCACCCGGTCGATCAATTACACCGAGTTCCAGCGGGTCGTCGAGGCCGGCCAGCTCAAGAAGCTCACCCTGATCGGCAAGGACAAGGGCATCGGCGAGGTCCGCAACCCCGAGAGCGAGGCGGTCAAGGGGCTTAAGCTCTCCGGCGGCAAGTTCACCGTCAAGTTCCCGTACTCCGAGAACCAGTACGAGTTGGTCAAGTGGGTCGAGCAGCAGGACGCGGCGTACCGCAAGGAGCTCAAGGCCCACGACCCCGGCGACGCGACCCCGCCGGTCATCATCGACCCGCAGGACGAACCGCTGCCGTTCCTGGGGCCGTTCCTCTGGACCGTCCTGCCGCTCTTGCTGTTCGCGGCGTTCTTCGTCTTCTTCATCCTGCCGCGGATGCGCGACCCGGTCGGCGGCGGGTTCCTGAACAACTACATCCGCAGCCCGGCCCGCAAGTACGAGAAGACGCGCGCCCGGATCACCTTCGAGGACGTGGCCGGCATGGAGTCGGCCAAGCGCGAGCTGTCCGAGATCGTCGAGTTCCTCAAGACGCCGGACAAGTTCACCCGGCTCGGCGCCCAGGTGCCCAAGGGGGTGCTGCTGGTCGGCCCGCCGGGGACCGGCAAGACGCTGCTGGCCAAGGCCGTCGCCGGCGAGGCGAACGTGCCGTTCTTCTCGATCAACGGGTCCGAGTTCATCCAGATGTTCGTCGGCGTCGGGGCTAGCCGGGTCCGCGACCTGTTCAAGACGGCCAAGGACGCGGCCCCGTGCGTGGTGTTCATCGACGAGATCGACGCCGTCGGCCGGATGCGCGGCGCCGGCGTCGGCGGCGGGTCCGACGAGCGCGAGCAGACGCTCAACCAAATCCTCTCCGAGATGGACGGGTTCCAGCCGACCGAGACGGTGATCGTGCTCGCGGCGACCAACCGGCCGGACGTGCTGGACGCGGCGCTCTTGCGGCCCGGACGGTTCGACCGGCACGTCACCGTGGACCGGCCGACCTGGCAGGGCCGGCTGGCGATCCTCAAGGTGCACACTCGGACCAAGCCGCTTTCGGACACCGTGGACCTGGAGCGGATCGCCCGGAGCATGATCGGGATGAGCGGGGCGGACCTGCGCAACCTGTGCAACGAGGCGGCCCTGGTCGCCACCCGGGAGGGGAAGAACAAGATCGACCAGCAGGACTTCGACGCCGCCGCCGACCGGGTGATCCTCGGCCTCAAGCGCGAGGAGCCTTACGGCGACGAGGAGAAGCGGCGGACCGCCTACCACGAGGCCGGGCACGCCCTGTGCGCGGTGCTGGAGCCGAAGGCCCACCCGTTGACGCGGGTGACGATCATCCCGCGCGGCCGGGCCGGTGGGGTCGCCATGATCCAGCCGGACGAGGACCGGATCGACCGGTCGTACAGCGAGTTCCTGGCCGACATGGTGTTCATGCTCGGCGGCCGGGCAGCGGACCTCTTGGTGTTCGGCGAGCCGATGGCCGGGGCCATGTCCGACATCCAGCAGGTGACCCGGCTGGCCCGGCGGATGGTGACCCAGTTCGGGATGAGCGAGAAGCTCGGGCCGGTCTACTTCCGCCAGGGGGAGGAGCACGTCTTTCTGGGCAAGGAGATTCACGAAGGGCGGGACTTCAGCGAGGGGACGGCGAAGGTCATCGACGAGGAGATCCAGCGGATCGTCCACGAGGCGCTGGCCCGGGCGTCGGAGTTGCTGGCGAAGCACCGGGCCGACCTGGACAAGCTAGTGGACGCCCTGCTGATGCACGAGGAGTTGGACCGGGAGGAGGTGGAGCAGGTGCTCAAGGGGGTGCCGCCGGCCGACCTGCGCAAGGTGCCGCCGCCGGCCGCGACCGCCGGCCCGGAGCCGGTCAAGCAGCCGCTCCCCGGCCCCGGCACCCCGCCCAACCCCGGCCTGGCATTCGGCGTGTGAAGAGAACGAACCACAGAGTCACAGAGGACACAGAGGGAAGAAACACCGAGACGAAAACAGAGTTGTGGGCCGTCGGCAGGTCGATGCCCTTCTTCTGTCTTCACACTCTCTTGCTGTCTTCTCTGTGTTTCTTCCCTCTGTGTCCTCTGTGACTCTGTGGTTCGATCTTCAGAAAAGAAACTCGCCCGGTCTTGCGACCGGGCGGTTGTTGACAGGTAGCTGACGTGAGGGAGAAGGGTCAGGGGGAAGTGATCTCAGTGGCTTCGTTCTGGCTCGGGTTGTTCGGTTATCACGTTGCCGCGCTCGATGGCGCCGTGTGTCTTGAATAGTTCGGGCACCCACGGGGCCGGGCCTTCGGTCTGGGCGGCGACAATCGTCCGCCCGGCGGCCACCTGCTCGCCGTAGTAACCGGCTTCGTCCTCGGGGACGCCCAGCCCGATCAGCCCGCCGACCACCGTGCCGACCGTCGCGCCCGCGCTGGCGCTGGCCAGCAGGGCGACGAACAGGCCGCCGGCGATGGCCGGCCCGATCGCCGGGATCAGCCCGGCCGCGACCGCCAGCCCCAGCCCGACGCCGGTCAGCCCGCCAGTGGCCGCCCCGACGGCGGCCCCTTCCTCCCATCGGCTGTGCGTCGGGTCGTCGTCGTCCGCTGTCGGTTCACGCCGGGTCAGGATACCGACCCGCTCCTCCGGGAGGCCGCCCGCCCGCAACTTGCGGACGACGGCCAGCCCGGCGGCGCGGGTCGGGAACACCCCGATGTAGACGAACATCTCCACGGTGCTGATGTCACTCTGCGACCGCATCGCTTCGCCTCGTCGGGGTGAGTCCGGGTGTATGGTCATCGGCGGTCGGACCCGCCGGTTGTCGAACGCCCGGGGTGTATTGCAGGGGGTGTGCCAAAACCGCCCCGGGCCGGGTAATCCTCCGGGAATCGGTCATTTCGGAATGGATCGGCGAAAGTGGCTGCGTCCGCGCGGGAATCGGGCTTCCCCGGGTATAATCGCGGACCACTCACCTTCCCGGAGGAAGCCATGAACCGGCGGAGTATGGCGGTCGCGGCGGCGGGGTTCGGGCTGGTCGGCGCGATCGGGGCCGCCCGCCTCGGCCAACCGGCGGGCGCGACGCCGGCGTTCGCTGGCGACGGCACGACCGACGACACCGACGCCCTCCAGAAGGCGATCGACGCCGGCCGCGGCGGCATCCACCTCGCGAAGGGCGTCTACCGCATCACCCGGCCGATCGTCATCGACCTCGACAAGGTCGGCTACACCGCGATCACCGCCGACGGCACCGCGGCACTGCGGATGGACGGGGCCGGGCCGGCGCTGCGGTTCGTCGGCACCCACGCGGGGACGGCCGCGCCGGCCTCCTTCAAGCCGAACGTCTGGGACCGGCAGCGGACGCCGCGGGTGGACGGGCTGGAGATCGTCGGCAACCACCCGGAGGCCGACGGCATCGAGGCGGCCGGCACCATGCAGCTCACCGTCCACGGCATCACGGTCCGCCGGTGCCGGCACGGCGTCCACCTCGTCCGGCGCAACCGCAACGTCATCCTGTCGGCGTGCCACATCTACCAGAACTCGGGGGTCGGCGTCTTCTACGACGACGTGAACCTGCACCAGTCCAACATCGTCGGCTGTCACATCAGCTACTGCGACGGCGGCGGCGTCGTGACCCGCGGCGGCGAGGTCCGCAACATCCACATCGGCACCTGCGACATCGAGGGCAACCAGTCGAAGGCCGGCCCGCCGACGGCCAACGTGCTCATCGACTGCACCGGCGGCTCGACCGCCGAGGTGGCGATCACCGGCTGCACCCTCCAGCACGCCAACGTCCCCGATTCGGCAAACATCCGGGTGATCGGCGCCGGCAGCGGCATCCGCAAGGGGACGGCGGCGCAGTGGGGGCACGTCACCATCGGTAACAACGTTTTCTCGGACGTGGCGGTGAACGTGGACCTGAAGGACTGCCGCGGCGTGACCGTGACCGGCAACACCTTCTGGATGGGCTACAAGTACAACCTGCGGGCGGAGGGCTGTCAGCAGCTCGTCGTCGGCCCGAACGCCTTCGAGCGGAACCCGGCCTACGATTACGGTACCAGCAAGCAGACGGTTAACGCGCTGCTCTTCAAGGACTGCCGGGACTGCACGCTGACCGGGCTGCACGTCCACGGCGTCCACGGCGAGGCGGGATTGACGCTCGACGGGTGCAGCCGGTTCAACGTGACCGGCTGCTCGGTGCTGGACTGCGAGGGGGTGGGGGTACTGATGAAGGAGCCGCGGCACTGCCGGGTGTCGGATTGCCTGGTTCAGTCCGACGTGAAGGGCGCGGTGTCGCTGCGGGTGGTCGGCGGATCGGGGAACCTGTTCGCGGACAACTTGCTCGGCAACGCGGTGCAGGTGCCGAAGGAGGCGGGGGAAGTGAGGTAGCGCCCCCTGGGACCGCGGCCGTCTCGGCCGCTCTTGTCACGCGAGTCGGGGCGGTCGGATGTCGTCAGATGCCCCGGCGCGAAAAAGCAAGAGCGGCCGGGACGGTCGCGGTCCCAGGGGTGGGTCACTTCACCTCGCCGGTGGCCACGTTGGAGATCAGCTTGTACCCCTCGTCGGGGGAGTTGGCCTCCGAGACGCGGATCTCGAACGTCTTCACCGGCGGCTTGGTCAGTATGATCCCGTCCTTGATGACCCCCTCCGGCTTCAGCTCCCAGCTCTCCATCGACTTCGCCCCGACGTTCGCCGTCCCCGGGAACGTGACCTCGCACAGGTAGTACTTCTCCGGTCCCCCCTTGGTGAACTTGTAGTGGACCTCGAACCGGATGCGGTTCGGCTCCTCGAACGTCACCTTGGGGTCGGACAACTCGATCGCACCCGGCTCGGTGGACACCGGCCGGGCGGTCTGCGAGGTGGCCGTGCCGGGGGTGGCCGCCCGCTGATTGCACCCGGCGAACAGGACCACGAGGGGAACGAGTAGCAGGCCGCCGGGGAGTCGGCGGCCTGTGAACGGGATCATGAACCATCCTCCGGGGTGCCGGGTGGTCGTCACTTCTTGCCCAAGAGCTTGACCGGGAGTTCGATGTCCAGCGTCCCCCCTTGTTCGGGGACCGTGACCACCAACTTGGTGTCGGGCGAGGAGTACGGGGCCGGCACCGTCTGCCTGGCATGCGGGTTATCGGCCTCCTTGAAGTCTGTGAGGATCGTCCCGTCGCGGTCCATGAACCGGCTGACCCGGACCTTGTACTGGCCGGGGACAACGCCGGTGTCGCCACGCCGGGAGCCTGTCAGGACATAGACTCCCATCGAGTCCGTGGTGCCGATACCGCCCTCTCCCCGAGTCGCGTCCGTGGGGATGAACGAGATAGTGGCGTTCCCGACGGGTTCGCCCTTGGCCGTCACCTTTCCCGTGACGGGGACCCGCTTGAGCCCGTCCCCGCCGCAGCCGACGAACCCCACGATCACTATCGCCGCCATCAGGTAACGCATTCGCCGCATGGCTCCTCCGTTGAAGTGGCCGTTATCGGGGTGAAGTTCGGCCCTGTAGGTCGGGTCGAGTCGTCGAGGCCCGACGTTCTCGCCACGTCGGGCC